>JAAAOL010000384.1 GCA_009908885.1 Bacteroidota bacterium
CCGCGCCGAACGCTAAACGCCGAACCCTGGACGCAAAACACTCAACTCACTCCGTACCGGTGGAGCCGAAGCCGCCGGGTCCGCGGACGGTCTCTTCCAGGGCGTCCCGCACGGCCCACTCGACGTGCGCGTGGGGGGCGACGACGAGTTGTGCGATGCGCTCGCCCCGCTCGATGGTAAACGGCTCGGGGCCGTGGTTGATGAGCAGCACCTTCACCTCGCCGCGGTAGTCGGCGTCGATGGTGCCTGGGCTGTTGAGGACCGTGACGCCGTGGCGCATGGCGAGCCCGCTCCGCGGCCGCACCTGCCCTTCGTGGCCCGCCGGCAGCGCGATCTGCAGTCCGGTGTCGACGAGCGCGTGGCGTCCCGGCGCCAGCGTGACGGGGTCGTCGGCAGGCACGGCGGCGCGCAGGTCCATCCCCGCGCTGAGGCTCGTTTCGTGTTGGGGGAGGTCAAGCCCCTCGGCGTGCGGCAGGCGCTTGATGGCAACGTCGATGGTCATGCTGGATGACTCGGTGTCGGATGGGAGTTTTGCGAAGGGACGGTCCAACCTACACGGCAGCCCTCCCAAAATCGACACTCGAAAATCCGACAATTATCAATTCGCATTCACTCCACGTCGCCCATGAGCCGCTTGACGGGCGGCGCCAAGAGCAGCGCGACGAGCCCGCCGCCGCCGATGATGGTCGCCACCGTCCAGAAGAGGCTGGTGGGCGCGAGCGTCTCCAGCTGCCCGGCGATGAGGCCGGCGAACAGGTTACCGAGCGCGGCGGCCACAAACCAGACGCCCATCATCTGCCCGACGCGGTCCTCCGGCGCCAGCTTCGTCATCGACGAGAGGCCAACCGGCGAGAGGCACAGCTCGCCGCAGGTGTGCAGGAAGTACGTCACGATGAGCCAATTGGGCGAGACGGGGTTGTTCGGATCGGCGGTGGCGGCGCCCCACGAGAGCACGAAGAAGCCGGCCGCGAGTCCAAAGAGGCCGAGCGCGAATTTCACCGGGATCGACGGGTTTGCATTGCGGCTCGCGAGCCACGTCCACAGCCAGCCGAAGACGGGCGCGAGGATCACAATGAACGTCGGGTTGATGTTCTGCAGCATGCTCGCCGGCATCGTCCACAGCTCGGTGAGCTGGAACGAGACGTAGCCCGCGAACCCGAGGATGAGCGCGCCGAACACGGCCGCCCCGGCCTTGCCGACCCACCACAGGTCGGTGCGGCGGAAGAGGCGCCAGCAGACGTACCCGATCGGCAGCGCCAGGAGGAGCACCGGAAGCAGCGGCGTGGTGTCCGCCAGCCAGTTGTACGGCCCGAAGTCGCGCGCGGTGAGCTCCGCCGCGAACAGGTTGAGCGACGAGCCGGCCTGCTCGAAGCCGCTCCAGAAGAGGGCGGCCAGGATGAACAGCCAGAAGATGACGCCGAGCCGCTTCTGCTCCTCCCGCGTGTGGCCGCCAAAGAAGATGATGTACCCGAAGAAGGCGAGCGTGATGGCCACCGCGGCCACGCCCAGCCCGCCAGCCAGCGCCTCCAGCGTGATGCCGATGATGCCCGAGCCCATGAGCCCGCCGACGAGCACCACAGCGGCCGCCACGACGGCCGTCGTCAGGTAGAAGTTGCGACTCTTGCGGGCGACGGCTTCATCGTCGTCGGCGTCGAGCAGACCGGCCGGACCGAGGTAATCGGCGCCGAGCTTGTACGAGATGAGGCCGAGGACCATCCCGAAGCCGGCCAGCGAGAAACCCCAGTGCCAGTTGTAGCCTTCACCCACGAGGCTGCAGAGCGTGGGCCCAAGGATGGCGCCGAAGTTGATCCCCATGTAGAAGATCGAGAAGCCGGCATCGCGGCGGGCGCCGCCCTCCGGGTAGAGGTCGCCGACCATCGTGCTGACGTTCGGCTTCAGGAGCCCCGTGCCGATGACGATGAGCGCGAGGCCGAGGTAGAAGAACGTCGTCTCCGGCAGCCCGAACATGGGCAGTGCCATGCTGAAGTGGCCCGCCGCGATGATCACGCCGCCGCGGAAGACGGCCTTGCGCTGGCCCCAGATGTTGTCCGCCACCCAGCCGCCGGGCAGCGAGAGGACGTACACGAAGAACGTGTAGAGCCCATAGATGGCCGTCGCCTTGCCCGTATCGAAGCCCAAGCCGGGGTTGCCGCCCGTGGCCGCCGCCGTCATGAACAGCACGAGCAGGGCCCGCATGCCGTAGTAGCTGAACCGCTCCCACAGCTCGGTGAAGAAAAGCGTCGACAGCCCGCGCGGGTGGCCAAAAAAATCGCCCTCGGAGAGCATGGCGGCCGGCGCGGCCCCGTCGCCCGCGGCCACATCGGCGGTCGTTTCAGACGCCTGGGTGGAAGGTTCGTCAGCCATATTCAGTCGTGTCCGTCAGTGGGTTGGGTGCGAAGGCAGTCAACAGGAGGTGGAGCGTCCCACAGCGCGCGGTACGCGCTCGTCCAAGATAGGTGCTGGCGCGCGGTCTGTCTAATTCGGATCAAAATTGCGCGACCGCGTCAAACTTGCTTTTGCCTGGTTCGTAGAGACCGTACATTTTTTGCTGGATCGTCCCTGCTGGTTTCATTCTCCGTCCCGTTCCTGACTGACGCTGCACGCCTCCATGCCCGACCAACCCCGCGCCGCCCTCATCTCCGACGACACGCACGGCCCCCGCACGCACACCTGCGGCGACCTCCGCGCCGACGACCACGGCACGGAGGTCGTCCTGAAGGGCTGGGTCGACACGCGCCGTGACCACGGCGGGCTCGTCTTCATCGACCTGCGCGACCGCTACGGCCTGACGCAGGTCGTCTTCTCCCCGCAGGACAACGAGGACGCGTACGAGACGGCAGGCCGGCTCCGCAGCGAAGACGTCATCTCGATCCGCGGCGTGGTGCGTCCCCGCGGCGACGAAGCCATCAACCCGAACCTGCCCACGGGTGAGATCGAAGTGCGCGGGACCGAGCTCGCCGTCCTCAACACGGCCGAGCCGACCCCGTTCGTCGTCTCCGCCCACGAGG
This sequence comes from Bacteroidota bacterium, assembly GCA_009908885.1. Lineage (GTDB taxonomy): Bacteria > Bacteroidota > Rhodothermia > Rhodothermales > JAAAOL01 > JAAAOL01. Next base: position 3,009 of record JAAAOL010000384.1, read on the forward strand.
AGCGGCAGCAGGACGTCAACGAAGACCTGCGCCTCAAGTACCGCTACCTCGATCTGCGCCGGCCCGACCTGCAGGAGAAGCTCGTCACGCGCCACAGGCTCTACCAGACCACGCGCCGCTTCTTCGACACGCACGACTTCGTCGAGATCGAGACGCCCGTGCTCATGAAGTCGACGCCCGAGGGCGCACGCGACTTCCTCGTGCCAAGCCGCATCCATCCGGGTCACTTTTACGCGCTGCCGCAGAGCCCGCAGACGTACAAGCAGATCCTGATGGTGGCGGGCATGGACCGCTACGTGCAGATCGTCAAGTGCTTCCGCGACGAAGACCTCCGCGCTGACCGCCAGCCCGAGTTCACGCAGATCGACGTGGAGATGACGTTCGCCACCGAGGAGCAGGTCTACGACCTGATCGAAGGCCTGATGGCCGACCTGTGGCGCGACCTGAAGGATGTCGACCTGGAGACACCCTTCCCGCGGATGAGCTACGACGAGGCGATGACGACGTACGGCAGCGACAAGCCGGACACGCGCTTCGGCCTTAAGCTGCACGACGTGAGTGACGCCTTCGAGAACTCGGGCTTCCGCGTCTTCGACGGCATCATCGACAAGGGCGGCACCATCGTCGCGATCAACGTGCCGGGCGAAGGCGACCGCGGCCGCGGCGCGATGGACCGGCTCGACGCCCACGTGCGCAAGCAGATCGGCGCGGGCGGGCTCGTCTACTTCAAGCTGCCGTCCGACGGCTCCGAGCTGTACGCCTCCGTCAAGTCGAGCATCCTGCCCGAAGAAAACGTGCAGGCGGCCATCGACCAGGTCGGCGCCGAGGCGGGCGATCTCGTCCTCGTCCTGGCCGGCTCCACGCCCGACGTCTACAAGCAGGCCGGCGCGCTCCGCCTTCACATGGCCGACGACCTCGACCTCGTCCCCGACGATGCGCCCGACGACTTCCTATGGGTCACCGACTTCCCGCTCCTGGAGTGGGACGCCGACCAGCAGCGCTACCTGGCGATGCACCATCCGTTCACGGCTCCGCGCCCCGAGGACCTCGACGCGCTGGACGACGATCCCGGCGCGGCCCGCGCTCGCGCCTACGACCTCGTGTTGAATGGCAACGAGATCGGCGGCGGCTCCATCCGGATCCACAACCGTAGCGTGCAGCAGAAAGTCTTCCGCGCGCTCGGCATCGACGCGGACGAGGCCGAGAAGCGGTTCGGCTTCCTGCTGGATGCCTTCCGCTACGGCGCCCCGCCGCACGGCGGCATCGCACTGGGCCTCGACCGGCTCGTCATGCTCATCACGGGCGCGCAGTCGCTGCGCGAAGTCATCGCCTTCCCCAAGACGCAGAGCGCCAAGGAGCCGATGGTCGACTCCCCGGATGCCGTCGACCCCGAGCAGCTGGAGGATCTGCACATCCAGCTCGACGTGCCGGAGGACGAGCTCGCGGATCAGACGCGACCGATGGCGGAGCAGAAGTGACACGTATGGGTGTGGGGGTGTCTGGGCGTCGTCCCTCCCCCATACGCCCACACACCCAAACTCAAAGACCGATGCCAGACCTTCACGTACGCAACCTGGACGAAGCGACGCTCGACCAGCTGCGGGCGCAGGCCGAGGAGACGCTACTGAACCACAGTCATTGACCGCGTTGCAGTGTTATCCCCGGCCTGGATCCGGTAAAAGTACGTCCCGCTGGCCAGGCCGCTCGTGTCGAACACCATCTCCTTGCGGCCCGCTGGTTGTTGCTCTCGAACCAGCGTGGCGACACGCTGGCCGAGCGTATTGTACACCTGAAGCCGTACTTTCACCGCGCGGGGGAGCTCGTAGCGAATGGTCGTCCGCCCGCGGGCCGGATTCGGGTAGTTGCCATGGAGAACAAATTGCTCCGGCTTTCCAAGCTGCACTTCGACCTCTTCCGAGTACTCGGACGATCCGTCGGTGTCAACCTGCTTGAGGCGGTAGACGACGTGCTCAGCTTCGAACGGGATGTCCGCGTCGGTGAAGTGGTAGGACCGCGGCTGACTTGTCGTGCCGGCGCCTTCCACAAAACCGATCTGCTTCCATTCTTCTTCGCGCTGGAACATCCGTTCGACTTCGAATCCAGTGTTGTTGGTCTCGCTGGCCGTCTGCCAGGTGAGATTTACGCTTTCGCTGTTCAGCGTCGCGTCGAACGATGTTAGCTCGACTGGCAATGTCCCACCTGAGGCTGACGGCTTTTGGGTTGCCTCGAAATTTCCATCACCATCCTGGTCGATCTCAAGCATGGGGTCGGACGTTGAGGTGCCAATCATGCTGCGCGCAACAGTATTAGGACCCATGTCGACGCGCTCATACGCCGCGACGCCGGTCTCTGCTGGGGTCGCGTGGTCCTCGAAAAACAGGTCAATGGCTTCCGTCTCACCCTGCGATACAATCTCAAAGGTGTATTCCTCTCCATCGGGAAGTTCTGGGAGCACGATGGCATGTCGTCCGCGCGTTACGGTCGTGTCTTCAATGAGAAACTTGCTTCCGGGGATTTCGGTGACCCACGAGGTATCGGACGTCGGGCCTGTGTAGTTGCCCTCCCCGTCGTAAGCGCCCAAAAATACCGACGCGCCCTGCGACGTGCTCTTGGCCGATTTGCGCGTGATCGACCCTTCGGAAGTATTGCTGCTGGAAGACACACTGGCGAGAAACCTGCGGTTCTCCTTGAAACCTATGTCATCAACTTTGATCACTGAGTCAATCGTCCCGTCACCCGGCTCGATGACGAATTCGAAGAACCCTGATGTACCGGACTTCGGAAGGGTGGCACTTCTCTTTGTCGATCTCAAGATATTGCCCTCACTCAGATCAAACCCGGCGACCACTTGCCTACTGCCCTGCGTGTCGTAGAAATAAACCTTGAGTTGGTCGTCGGTAGAGGAGTTGAATGTGAACGTGGTGAAGTGCAAGCTGCCCGCGTCGCTCGGAACGTATTGGATGTTGTGCTTTCTTCCGGCAGCTCCACTCTCTAGCAGGACTCCTGGATTCAATGGATTGTACAGGCAGAGAGCGCTGCTCAACTGACTGGACAGTTCGCAAGGATTCCCTATCAATCCGCCACCCTCTCCTCCATGAAAGCTCCATCCTGGTGACACCTCGGGCCGGTCATAGGTCAGTTCTGCAACCTCGTCAGCGAGCTGATCAGCCCAAGGTGCACTGACCTCTAAAATAGCGTTTACAATAGCCGAGACTACATCCACCGATTTCTCCTCTGCGATGTTGAACCCTCCATTAAACACTGCTTCGTCTCCCAGCGTCTTATCATCCCCAAATCCAAACGAGGGACTTGTGCTTATGAGCGATGGATCAAGTGCTCCAGCCGATCGGGCATAATCAAATCCCCCTGTTAACTCACCGTCGCCGATCGTTTCTCTGTACCAACGCGGCATGTTTCCGTGCTTGACTTCCGCGCCGCTCTCTACCGTCTCGTCATTAAGAGACTCGCTTACGTCACATCCGGGTATGTTATCGAGCCCCGAGAGATTGTCAAAAAACTCTTCACTGGCTTGCTGCTGCCAGAAATGATCGACATACGCCACATTGCTCCAGCACAGGACGCCTTCTCCGATCGATCCATTTACGTCGTGGTCGTGAGCGCTCAAGAATGCAGTGGCTAGATCTGCGTCTGTCACAATGTCTCCGATGCGATCATCCCACGGATGGGGGTCGAGCGGGGTAAAGTGAATCTTATCATCAATTGGGACGGTAGCCATCGACGTTGACGACAACAGTCCCAAACGCTGGATGGCCTCGCTGGCGACCACTGCGCCCCGACTATGACCGATGAAATGAAGCTGGTCGAGATCCCAGTCGTCATTTAGGGCCCCCTGGAGGAGCAGCGCAACGAGCGCATCCGCAGCTCCTTCCGCGTATCCAAAGACCGGATATACTGACTCCTCGAGCCAGTCAAACATCAGGATCTTTTCTCGTTCCGAATTTCCCGACTCAACTTGCTGATACCACCCATTCTTGAGCAGGTATATCTGCCCTCCTACTTCGTCCCGAATGTCTGATGCCATTCCATAGACCCATGGATGATCAGCAGCATCACTTCCGAGCAGCCCATCGTCAGTAAGATTGAGCCCTGCCATGTTGGCGCCATGAACGATGACCGTGGTGCCGGGCTGTGGCAGGGGAGCGGGCTCTCCGTTCGCCAAATAAACGGTATATTCTGTTCCGGTCTGATCGCTTCTGGTGTTGGCTATCAATTTCTTACCTGACACTTCCAGATACTTGATACCGGCGTTTTCAGAATTGCTCAAAAACGTGTACCACTCCTCAGTGCCCGATCCTATCGAGCCCAGTCGCGGGGGCGCCTCCCCTTCCATAGTGCGCGCATCGAGGGCAAAAACAGAGGGAAGTGTCGAGCCGAAGTTTTTATCGTTGTTAGTAGCACCAACGAATATATCTTCTGCTCCATCTCCATCCTCATCATGCAAGAGTAAATCGTACAAAAATCCTGGATTCCAGTAGCGCGAAATTTCCTTGCCATCGGCATCTACTGCGTAGACTTGACCTGGATAGTATGTCTGATGACGTGCAATGAAAACGACTTCAAGGTCAGAATCGTCATCGACATCGCCGATTTCGTAGTCGACGATGATGTAGTTGTTGCTCGGCCAGTAAGGGCTAGAGTTGGTGGCCACAGTGCCACTTCCTATCACTTCCTCGTCATTATTGTATATGGTGAAATCCGAACCACTATATTCCACCCTGCTGGGTTGTGCCTGAACTTGAATCGCGAACCCAGTGATTAGAAAAAGCACTACAGCTGCTATGATCTCTACTCTATTTTGCAAGTCAAGAG
>JAAAOL010000060.1 GCA_009908885.1 Bacteroidota bacterium
CGGCAGCTCCACGTTCTGCAGACAGTTGACGCGCGGCAGCAGGTTGAAGGTCTGGAAGACGAACCCGATCTCGCGGTTGCGGATCTCGGCCAGCTCGTCGTCGGTCATGCTGCTCACGTCCTCCCCGTTCAGCAGATACGTGCCGCCCGTCGGCGTGTCCAGGCAGCCGATGACGTTCATCATGGTGGACTTGCCCGAGCCGGACGGCCCCATCACGGCCACGTACTCGTTCGGGTAGACCTGCACGCTGACGCCCGCGAGCGCCCGCACCTCCTGCTCGCCCATCTGGTAGATCTTGGTGACCTCACGCAGGTCGATCAGCGGATTGCGGCTCTGAGGCTCCATCGGGGTCGCGGGTTACGGGTTGTGGATTACGGGTTGTGGGTTGCGGGTTACGGGTTGCGCGTTGGGGGTTGCGCGTTGGGGGTCGCGGATTATAGGTCAGGAAACCGCCCCCAATCCAAAATCCAAAATCGCAAATCCAAAATCGCTACGGTTGGGCGTCGGCGACGGTGTTGCCGCCAGGGCGGAAGCGTTCGTTATCGACTTCCACGGCATCGCCTGGGCTGAGCGTGCGGCTGACGGCGCGGTACGGCCCGATGATGACCGACTCGCCTCCGTCCAGGCCGCGCTTGACCTGGATGTGGGTATCGTCGGAGATGCCGGTCTCGACCTCCACCATGCGCGCGAGGTCGTCCTCACTCACGAGAAACACCACCTTGCGCAGGTCCTCGGTCATGGGCCCGCGCGGGGCCTCTTCCGTCGCTTCGTCGGACGAGGCGTCCTCTGTCGCGTCTGCCTCGCCGTCGTCCTCGCCCGTGCCGGGCTGCACCTGGTTGAAGTCGCGCACCGTGACGGCCTGGATGGGCACGGCCACCACGTCCACCACGGTCCGCGTGAAGATGTCCACCGTGCCGCTCATGCCGGGGCGGAAGTTGGGATACGGCGTGTCCGGCGGCGGCACCTCCTCGGCCAGGGCCGGGGCGTTTTGCCCGGCGGCTTGCCTGCGGGCATCCACGTTGTGCGCATCCAGGATGCGGATCTTCACTGGAAAGTTGGTCACCTGCTCCTGCGTGCCCTGCGCTGAGACGCGGGCCGAGTTGGCGATCTCGGTCACCACGCCTTCGAACGCCTGCTCCGGGTAGGCGTCCACCTCGATGGCGGCCGTGTCGCCCACGGCCACGTTGACCACGTCGTTCTCGTTGACGTCGATCTCCAGCTCCATCTGGTCGAGCCGGGCGATGCGCATCATCTCGGTCCCCTGCATCTGGCCGGTGCCCACGACGCGCTCGCCCGCCTCTACGTCCAGCTTGCTGACGGTGCCCGTCATGGGCGCGTAGATGGCGGTCTTGGAGAGGTTCTCCCGGCGCTCGCGGAGCTGCGCCTCGGCGCTCTGCACGGCATACTGCGCCGCCTCGTGCGCCGCCTTGGCCACCTCGTACTGGGTCTGCGCCTGCTCATAGGCGCTCTTCGAGATGGCTTCCTTCTCGTACAGATCCTGCTGACGCTGCAACTCGGCCTTCGCGTTCAGCATGTCGGCCCGGCGCTGCGCCTCGGTCGCCTTCGACTGCATCACGCCCGCCTCGGCCTGCTCCACCTGCGCCGCGTAGAAGTCCGGCTTGATGCGGGCCAGGAGATCGCCCTCCTGCACGGGGTCGCCTTCGCGGATGGTGAGCTGGATGATCTCGCCCGAGACGTCGGGGCTGATGACGACCTCGACTTCCGGCTGCACCTTGCCCGAGGCCGTGACGACCTGCGTGATGGTGCGCGTCTCGGCGGGCGCCGTCTCGACGGCCACGCCCCGGTCGCCCCCGCCGATCCATCCCGCGGCCCCGGCCACGACGCCGAGGATTACGAGTAACACCACGAGGGCAATGATGATGTAGACGATGCGCTTCGTCGCGCTCGAAATAGCCATGATGGGTGAGACGTCTGCGGGGTGGATGGGAGGAGACGCGGCGGGCCTACTCGAAGAGCGGCCCCGACGGGTTCAGCACGCCGGTGTAGTACTCGATCAGCTTCTCCTGGAAGACGAAGTTGTAGCGCGCATTGACGCGGTCGCTGGCGGCCTGCACGTAATCGGCGCGCACCTGCGAGAGTTCGACCAGCGTGGCGGCTCCGACGTCGTACCGCTCCTCGGCGGCCTGGAGCGCCCGCTCGGCCGCGCGGAGCTGCTTCGCGGTCACGTCCAGGTTCTTGGCCGCGGTCTGGTAGTCCAGGTAGGCCTGCCGCACCTGGAGCGCCACGTCCTGCTGCAGCGCCTCCAGGTCGAGGCGGGCATTCTCGTGGCGCACCTGAGCCTGCTGCACCTGGTTGCGCGTCTGGAAGCGGTTGAAGAGGGGCACGTTGACGCTCAGGACGAGGCTCTCGCTGCGGCGGTCGTCGAAGATCTGGTCCGAAAAGCCGACCCCCAGCGCGTCTTCCGTGGTGCTGGAGTAGTTGCCGCTGACGCTCCCCGAGAGCGTGATGGACGGCCAGTAGCTGGACTGCGCCACGCGGACCCCCTGCCGGGTCGCCGAGATGGCCCGCTCCTGCGCCTTCAGGTCGGCCCGGCGCGAGAAGGCCTCCCGCATCAGGCGCTCCAGCTCGTAGCTGTCGGGGACCAGCGCCGTCTCCTCGTCCAGCTCTGCGACGACGAAGTCGTACTGCCCGAACGGGTCGAGTTGCAGCGTCTGGATCAGGCGCGTGCGGCTCAGCTGCAGCTGCCGCTCGGCCTGCAGGAGCTGAAACTCGGCCTGGGCCACGGCGGCCTCCTGCTGGTACAGGTCCGAGATGGGCCGCGACCCGACGCGCGTGAACTCCCGGATCTGGTCGAGCTGCTGCTGCTGCGACTCCAGGTTTTCCTCGCGAATGCGGATCTGCTCACGGTTCGAGATCACGTCCAGGAACGTGCTGACGACGTCGAACACGACCGTCTGGCGCGTCCGCTCGACGGTCTGGGAGCGCTGCTCCAGCGTGTTCTGCGCCTGGTTGAGCGAGGCCACGTCCGCGAAGCCGTTGAACAGGTTGAGGTTGGTCCGCACCGTGCCGCTGAACGACTGCGTCTGCTCGCTGGTGAAGGCGCCGGCGGTCTGGTCGAAGGTGGTGCCGTACCGCTGGACGGGGGTCAGGCTGACGCCCAGATCGGGCAGAAAGTCGCCCCGCTCGGCGAGCACCTGGGCCGACTGCGCGTCGAGGTTGTTCGAGGCCTGGCGGAGCGTCACATTGCGCTCCAGGGCGATGTCGACGGCCTCGTCGATAGAGATGGTACGCGCCTCCTGGGCAAATGCGCGGGACGGCAGCATGCACAGCACGCAGAAGAGGAGGAGCCCGCTGAGGAGCCAGCGGAGCGGGGACACGGGAGGAGTCATGGGAGCGGCGGAATAAACGTACATGAGGACAAGCATCGAATGGGCCGAGGGGTAGACGAGCACGGGACCGGTTTGTTACGCGGCCTCGTCGGAGGCGCAAGGTCCCACCTGTGCTCGTCGCAACCCGCGTACCAGCTCGTCAGCGCAGAGGCTCCGGCAGGCGTTTCGGCGGCAACTGACTTCGCCCCTGTACGAATTCGAACACCGGGTGTTACGCCAGCGGACGATTTCACGACCTCTCCGCGGAGCCCGGCAGGCGCCGAACAAAAGCGCCGACCCGGAGCGTGCGGATCGGCGCGTAGACGCAGCGGCATGGTGCGGAGGGGGAGGGATTCGAACCCCCGGTGCCCGCGAGGGCACGCTGGTTTTCAAGACCAGTGCATTCGACCACTCTGCCACCCCTCCGGCGGGATCGTCGGCACGCCCCCCAATAGCGACAGCCTTGCAACCTACGTACGACGCGCGCACTTGTGCCCGCCGAGAAGGCGCTCGTAGGCTATTTGACGGCAAGCGGCAAGTGTTAACTTTGCCGCCGCTGGCGGTCAGGTACAGCGGACGGAGTACCGGGAGCTGCGTGAGGCCTTTCTCAAAAGTGCCAGGTGGCTAAATCCTGATACGGTGAAGGCGCCTCGTCGGCCTCCGCCAGGCTACCCGGGTTAGTGCACCACCGTTACGCGCTGCGTTTCCACGAAGTGCGCGCCGTCGACGCGCACGAGATACGTACCGCTCGCCAGCCCGCTCCCATCGACGGAGACATGCTGCCACTGCCCCGCGCCGGCAACCGCATCGAAGAGCACCCGCACCCGCCGGCCGAGGGCATCGTAGAGACTGACGGTAACGGGCTGCTGCCGCCGGACCGTAAAGCGGAGCGTGGCAGCCCTCCTGAGTGGGTTCGGGTATACCCGTTCGACGCGGTGCGACCGTTGCAATCCGATGGCTACCTCCACGACGGGGCTGTACTCGAACGTTCCGCCGAAGTCGACCTGCTTGAGCCGGAAGCGGTGCGTCCCCACCTCCAGGTTCGCGGCGCGGTAGGCGTACCGCCGAGGCGCCGTGGTCGTGCCATGCCCGTCGACGAACGCGAGCGAGGTCCACTCGCCGCCGCCCTCGTGGTGCTCCACGGTAAAGCCAGCGTTGTTCGTCTCGCTGGCGGTTTCCCAGCGGAGGACCGTGTCCGTCCCATCCACGACAGCCTCGAAGGCGACGAGTTCGACGGGGAGCAGGACGGTGTCGAAGCCCTCGCTGCCTTCACAGTTGGAACTGGACGCGCGCCGCTGCACCTCCTCCGCGGGCACGTACGACCACGTGTCGAAACCCACGTGGTCGGTGCCGGACCAGGTGTGCGCACCACTCGAACTGTTCGTCCCCGTCAGCGAGGCCGTCGCCGCCGACGCGCCCGTCTCCGTGAAGACCGACGTCCCGTCCGCCTGGAAGTCGTTCCAGTAGATGAGATCGTCCTGCACGAGGGTATTGATGAGCCCGTTCTGACGAATGATGGTGAACCCGTTGGGGTTGGCCTCCGGATCGATGATGGGAAAGTGCACCTCCCCGCCGACGCCGCGAATGGTCAGGTCCACGCTGCAGCCATCCCCGGTCGTCCCATCGGCGTAGCTGCCATCCCAGGCGACGTCGACCGGCGTACCGCTCTCGCAAAACCCGGAAAGCAGCGCCGTGCGTTGCGCGTCGTTGGGGTCGGTCAGCTGGACCTGGTACGGGCCGCGGGTCAACGAGGTGTTGGAAAAATCGCAGGTGAAGCTGATCGTGCCGCCGACGTTGTCACCATCGATGGTGTAGCTCGGGGCCGTGATCACCGGCGGGGCGGGCGGCGCACTCGGGACGCCCAACACCGGAAGGACCTCGTCGTCCGGCTCGTTGATGAAGAGGCGGTGGGTGATGTCCGTGTCGGTGTCGGCGGCCGTCGGCAGGTGTACGCCAGTGCCGCTCTGGAACGCATCCGACGTGGTCAGCTTGACCGAGCGAAAGAGCTGTGCCGAGGTCGACGTGTTCAGGAATCCCCGGTTGTTGGCGAAGACGATGAAGCCAAACGGCTCCATGCCGCGGAGGTCGAGGTCGTAGAGGTAGCCATTGTTCGTAAGGACCGAAAAGCTGGCGTAGGAACCGCGCCCGTTCGCGCCCATGTTGAGCGCAAAGTACTTGCTCCACACCCGCCCTGTCTGCTCCCCCGTCTCGGCGTCATCCGCCATCTCGTCGTCGAAGACGGTGACGTCCCAGGCCGCCGCGCCGTTCGCCCCTTGATCTACGACGTTATAGGCGGAGGGCGTCGGGTTGCCGGTGCCGCCGGTGAACGTGAAGGTCCAGATGCCGCCCTGGCTCGCGCCCACGGTGACCTTGCAGGGCACATACCCATCGCTGGTGCCGATGACGCCGCTCTCGAAGGGCCCGGCCTGCTCCTGCGTATAGGAGGTGATGTCGCCTTTGCCGCCGCCAGCGCCGCCCTGCCCGCTGCACGTGCCCGTGGCCCCGCCCGGAGCCGTCCAGTTGACGTCGCCGCCGTTGCCGAGGGCGCTGCTGGCAAAATAGATGAATTCGCCGGGTTCGGCGTACACGGAGAACACGGTCTGCCGCGACAGGCTGATCGTGGTCCCTGCGGGATTGGTGTCGAGCGGCGTACGATCGGCCCCGGCAGGGAGGTCGCTGGTATGCCATTCCTTGCTCCCCTCGGCGTGGGCCAGATGCTGCGGAACCGGCAGGGCCAACGCGGTGAGCAAGACGACGACGGCGACGAGGACGCGATGGGGTACTAGCGAAGGATCCATGAAGGATTAACAGCTGAGAGAATCCACGACACTTTGACCATCGGTCATCGTCGTGGAGTCTTTAGTCCATCCCCGTCGCAGGTCGATGAGGTCTCCGCGAAAAACTGCGCCGCGGCCCGACGCACGCACTTGTGCCCACCGCTCAGATCGTCCGGGTTCATCACCTGTCGGCGGCGCCCGTCGCGTAGCCCGGGAGCAGCAGCAGGCCCAGGAAGCAGAGCATCGCGGCGACGCAGAAGAGGTAGGCGATGACGAGGTCGTAGTCGAGCAGGCCCGTCCGCGCCAGCAGGAAGTGCCAGTCGTGCTCGGCGCCGGGGAGCAGTTCCAGCGCCTGCCGCCGGGCGTCGGCCACGCCCACGCTCACGTCGATGCAGTTCTGGCCGAGCCAGAGGAGCCCCACCTGCATGCCCAGGACGGAACGGTACTGCCAGAAATGCACGGCCACCACCGCGGGCACGAGCACCTGCAGGATCGTACCACCCGCGGCGTGCAGAAACGGCCCGAGGGCGGCGAAGCAGAGGTGCCCGGCCTCGTGGATGAGCAGGTTGAGCCCGAAGAGCGGATGCGTCTTGCCCCACGTGGTGGCCGCGTAGAGGCACAGCGGCAGCAGCGCCAGCGACGTTCCCCAGACCTGCACCCATTCCGGAAGCAGCGCCCGCCCGAGGGACGGGGCCATCGTCTTTCCTTCACCGACCGGCTTCATGAGTGCTCGTGCATTTTCGAAAGGAGAAGCGACGCCGTATGTTGCGTCACGGTCCGCCCCCGGACCGCCGACGCCCGATCATCAACCGGACTCTCGTATCGTGAAGCCCCTCGCCGACCGGACGCAGCACCTGCGCCAGAGTGACATCCGTGCCATCACCCAGCGCGTCAACGCCGTAGACGGCATCAACCTGGGCCAGGGCATCTGCGACCTGCCCACACCCGCGCCGCTGCGCCAGCGCGCCCGGCAGGCCATCGACGGCGAACCCGCCATCTACTCACATTTCGCCGGAATCACCCAACTCCGCTCATCCATCGCCGAAAAAGCGCGGACGTACAACCAGATTCCGGTGCGGTCGGACGACGAGGTGATGGTCAGCGTCGGCTCGACGGGCGCGTTCGTGACGGCCATCTTCGCGCTCCTGGAGGCGGGCGACGAGGTCATCCTGCTCGAACCGTTCTACGGCTACCATCGCAATTTGCTACGCCTCGTGGACGCCGCGCTCGTCTACGTGCCCCTGCGGCAGCCCGACTGGTCGATCGACCTCGACGCCATCGCCGAGGCCATCACGCCGAAGACCAAGGCCATCGTCATCAATACGCCCGGGAATCCTCATGGTACGGTCTGGACGCGTCAGGAGCTAGGCGACCTGCTTGCCCTGCTCCAGGCGCACGACGTCTATGCTATCACGGACGAGATTTACGAGTATATGCTCTATGACGACCACGAGCATGTGTCTCTGGCGTCGCTGCCCGGGGCGTACGAGCGCACCGTGACGCTCTCCGGGTTCTCCAAAACCTACAACATGACGGGCTGGCGGCTCGGCTACGCGGTGGCGCCACCACCGATTATCGAGAAGATGGGCCTGCTGAACGACCTGTTCTACATCTGCGCTCCGACGCCTCTGCAGCACGGCGTGGCGGCGGCGTTCGAGATGGACGATGCGTACTTCGACGAACTGCAGGCGGAATACACCCGGCGGCGGGAGTTGATGTGCACGACGCTGG
>JAAAOL010000015.1 GCA_009908885.1 Bacteroidota bacterium
TCACGGTCGCAGCGTCACTTTGGGCCTCTCCCGTTTGAGTGGACAATCAGAAAAGCCCTACCTTTGTGATTCACTCATGCAGGAGGTATCCCAATGACGACACGACAATCCTACACTCGCGAATTCAAGCGCGAGGCCGTCCGCCTGGCCGAGGAGCGTGGCAACCGAAGCGCCACCGCTCGTGATCTCGGTATTCATCCGAGCATGACCGGGACGCTGGAAGAAGCAACTGGAGCAAGAGGGCGATAGCGCCTTCCCCGGAAACGGCTCGCCCCGCGACGAGGAGATGGCAAAGTTGCGCCGTGAGCTAAACCGGGTCCGGGAGGAGAACGCTTTTACACAAAAATAAGGACTTGATCCCTATGGCTCCATCACTGCTATTTACGTACACAGCTTGTGGAATTTTCTTACTCACCGGTCTAATCACCGGCGTTTGGAAGTACTACCACATCCATTCATCGAAGGAAGCACGAGCGCCTGTCTATGTGGATATCGCGCATCGAACCTCGCTGATGTATAGTTTTGCCACACTGGTTCTGGCCAAATTTGTGGAACTAAGTCCCTATTCCGAGACGGTGACGTTCTGGTCGGCAGCAGCCCCCATCACGTTTTTTGCTCTGGCGATTTCAACGTATGTGATTCATGGAATTCTGAGAGACACCGATAATCAGATGAAAAAGCCCCACAAACTGGGAGCATTCACGCTTCCTAATTGGGTGATTATCACATTTATGGTGGCGCTGATCGTGGCGGAGATCGGAGGATTTGGGATTTTGTTTGTAGGATTCTTGAGCACGCTCTAGCTCACCGGGTTTCGGGTTTTCGGTAGCGTGAATCCGACCACGAGGCCGCCGCACAAGCGATGGCTGCGCCGTAATACCAACTCCGGGTAATGAGTTGGTGTATGGAGGTTTGAAAGTGTGAAAGGTTGGAGGAGCGTCACGTCCATACGTCCATACCTACGCACTTCCACCCCCCAAATCCGGCTTCGCGGGGCTACGTCATACCACAATGGTTCAGCCGGATTTGGTATAACCCGGTGTAAGAGACTCTAACCGTGTGGAATAGTCTCTCACTCTACTGGACGCACCGGGCCGCTCAGGACCCTCATTGTTACGGGATGTGATGCCGCCGGCATCCGTTGTCTGCTATTCCTTTGGAGCACTCACCGGACTGCCAGGTGCAAGTCACCTAAGCATCCTTCAAAACCAACGTACTTGCTGTACGCAGTTTGGTACACAGCCGATGCGCCGAAGCACTGTTTTTGGAGCTCTCGTGCCCCGACTGGCAGCTACCGCGACCCGGCCTCAGCAGTCTCGCGCGGGATGTCCACGGGCAGATCGGCGGCCACATAGGCCATGACGGCCATCGCCGCCACGCAGCGCCGGAAGGCGTCGGGGTCCACCTTGTCGATGGTGTCGGCGGCCGTGTGGTGGATCCAGAAATACCGGGAGCCATCCACGCGGAGGCCCATGCCGGGGACGCCCATCTGCATGAGCGGCGAGATGTCGGCTCCGCCGCCGCCGCGCGTGATGGTGCCCGCCCCGATGCGGTCGAGCAGCGCGCCGATCTGCTGGATGAGCGCGAAGGCCTCGTCGGTGCCGCTGAAGCCGAAGCCCTCGGGCGAGAACACGCCGCTGTCCGACTCCATGGCGAGGACGTGGTTGGGCACGTCGTCGAGGTGGGTGTCGCGGTAGGCGCGGGCGCCGCGCAGGCCGTTCTCCTCGTTCGTCCACAGCACCACGCGCACCGTCCGCCGCGGGCGCAGGCCGAGTTCCTGCATCAGCCGGACGGCCTCCCAGGCCGCTACGCTGCCTCCGGCGTCGTCGTGCGCGCCCTGCCCCACGTCCCACGAGTCGATGTGCCCGCCCAGGACGACGATCTCCTCAGGCTTCTCAGCGCCCACGATCTCGGCCACGACGTTGCGCGAGGGCACGTCCGGCAGCGTCCGCGCGCCCATCGTCAGGCGCACGCGAAGTGGCTGGCCCCGGTCCTGCATGCGTTGCAGCATCGCGGCGTCCTCGATGGTGACGGCGGCGTGCGGAATGCGCGGCACGCCCTCTTCGTAGCGCATCATGCCGGTGTGGGGCGTGTCGAGCGAGTAGGGGCCGACCGACCGCACGAGGCTGGCGACCGCCCCCACCTTGGCCGCCTCTACCGCCCCGCGGACGCGGTACTGCACCGTGCGTCCGTACGAGGTGAACGGCACGTTGTAGAGGACGATCTTGCCCGCCGCCTCATCGCGCCGCCGCTCCAATTCATCGAACGAGCCGACCACGAGCACCTCGGCCTCGATCCCGCCGGGCGGCGTCCCCACGCTGCCGCCCAGCCCCAGCATGTTCAGGTCGGCCTCGCGGGGGGCAAGCAGCGTCAGGCGTTCCTCGCCACGGATCCAGCGCGGCACCATCACCGGCTCGCCCCGCACGTTCTCCAGGCCGTCGCGCATCATCTCGGCCAGGATCCAGTCGATGGCGCGCTCCAGGTTGGGCGTCCCACTCAGGCGCGGGCCGAACGTGTCGCACAGGTAGGCGAGGCGGGCGAAGGAGAGGGTGTCGCCGAGGGCGGCGTCGATCAGGCGATCCGCGTCGGACTGGTAGGAGGTCACCAGGTCGGACGTCTCTGTCGACACGTAGTCCTCGACCTGCCCCGATGCGGGCGAAGCGGCGAGGAGCAGGGCGGCGAGGACGAGCAGAGGCAGGCAGCGGCGAGGCATCGGGGTGGGGCCGGTTGAGGGAGGAGCGTGGGGCGATACAGACCCGAGCGGCCCGACGCAGGTTTCCCGCAATACTCCTTCAGATGGGTGATG
Source organism: Bacteroidota bacterium (assembly GCA_009908885.1). Lineage (GTDB taxonomy): Bacteria > Bacteroidota > Rhodothermia > Rhodothermales > JAAAOL01 > JAAAOL01. The sequence goes on from JAAAOL010000015.1 coordinate 2,807, forward strand.
TCGGGATCGCTGATCTCACACGCCGTGATGCGTGATTCGTGGTGCGTGTTGCGTGGTGCGTGAAAAGCAAGCGCAGACGCTTCAGCAGCGCCCTCGCACGCAGTACGCACTACGCGCGATGTTCTCAGAGGCTGTTTGGCAAGACATTCCGGGGTTCCGCACGCGGTCTTTTGGCTCATCGAACCTTCCTTTATCGGTCCGTAGCGCTGCTACGAACCTCCAAAGCGCGGTCCGCTGGACGCAAAATCTCGCTGTGCTCACCATCCGACCTGCTTACCAAACAGCCTCTCAGGGGTGCGGACATCGCCAGGTGATAACGGCATACGTGGTGCCAGGATCACGCCGTGGCGTCCCGCTGGAGGCGTAGCGCCTGTTCTTCGGCCTCGGGCGGGAGGTCGTTGGAGAGCGTGTCCAGGATGAGGCGAGCGCTGCGGTCGTACGTGAAGTAGTTGTAGGCCCAGTTGATGAACACGTTGGTCCGGTTGCGGAAGCCGACCAGCTTGGCGATGTGGACGAGCGCCCAGAGCGCCCACGCGATGACGCCCTTGATCTTGATGCCGCCGGGAAACTCGGCCACCGCCGCGTGCCGCCCGATGGTGGCCATCGTGCCGAGGTCGCGGTAGGCGAAGGCCTCGGTCGGTTCGCCCCGGAGGCGACGCAGCACCTGACGCGCCGCGTGCTCGCCCTGCTGGATGGCGGGCTGGGCGAGTTGCGGATACGGCTCGCCGTCCGCGTCCAGCGCCGCCGCCATGTCGCCCACGACGAAGACGGTCGGGGCATCGGGCAGGCTCAGGTCCGCGTTCACCACGACGCGCCCGCCCCGCGTCCGTTCGACGTCGCCGAGGGCTTCGCCCAGCGGGTGGGCCTGGATGCCCGCCGCCCAGATGAGCGTCCGCGTCGGGATGCGGTCGCCGCCCTGGAGGTGCACGGCATCGTCCGAGACGCGCTCCACCACGCTCTCGGTCATCACGCGCACGCCCCGGTCGTCGAGGACGCGCCGCGTGTAGTCGCGCAGCCGGGGCGCGTAGGGGGGGAGCAGGTCCGGCTCCATCTCCAGCAGGTAGACGCGGGCCTGGGTCGTGTCGAACGCGTCGAAGTCGGACTGCATCACGTCGAACAGCTCCGTCAGCGCCCCGGCCATCTCGACGCCCGTCGGGCCGCCGCCGACGATGACGAACGAGAGCGCCTCCTCCGGCATGGATGACGGATCGCGCTGGTACCGCTCGAACTGGCGCAGGATGCGGTTGCGCAGGGCGACGGCGTCGGTCAGGTTCTTGAGCGGAAAGGCATGCTCCTTCGCCCCCTCGATCCCGAAGTAGCTGGTGACCGCGCCCGCGGCCAGGATCAGATGGTCGTAGTCCACCGGCGGGCCGCTCTCCAGCGTCAGGCGCTGCCGGTCGACGTCGATCTGCGTGACCGTGCCGAGGCGGAACGAGACGTTGCTCGCCGAGCGGAAGATGGCGCGTACGTTGTGGGCGATCTCGTCCGGCTCCAGCCCCGCCGTGGCCACCTGGTAGAGCAGCGGCTGAAACTTATGGTAGTTGTTGCGGTCGATCAGGAGCACGTCGACGGGTTCGTCCCGCAGCTTCTGGGCAGCATGGAGCCCGGCGAAACCAGCACCGACGATGACGACGCGCGGACGCGAGGAGCCGTGATTCTGTCCGTTGGTATGCATCGGGCGAGGCACAGTGCGATGGCGAAGGAGCGATGGCGGAGCAGCGACGGAGCAGCGGCAGGGCAACCGCCGTATGCAGTGATGCTGTACGCCCTGAGGCCCCGCGGAGATGCGCGGCGACCGTAACGGGGCTGCGATGATTGATCGCGCGCCGCTCCGCACAGCGCTCGTATTCACAGCGCTTGTATTTGGGGCGTTCGCCTCCGACCTTGCGTGCTGTTCTCCCGACGTCCGTAACTATGGCCGCCACGGCCCGCTGTCTGTGAAGCTCGCCATCATTTCTGATATCCACTCCAACATCGAAGCGCTGACGGCCGCCTTCGGCGTGATCGACGCCGAGGACGTGGACGCCATCTACTGCCTGGGCGACCTCGTCGGCTACGGCGCCGATGCGGCCCTCTGCGTCGACTTCGTCCGGGCGCGCTGCGATGGCGTCGTGCGGGGCAACCACGACGAGGCCGTGGCGAACGATGCCCCCGAGGCCGTCTCGTGGCTGCCGCGGGCCGCGCAGAAAGCCGTCAAGCACAACCGGGAGCAGCTCAACGACGACCAGCTCGACTACCTCGCCACCCTGCCGATGACGCTGGAGGCCGACGGCTGCACGTTCGTCCATGCCACGCCGCAGGAGCCCGCCGCCTGGCAGCGGCTCGACTCGTTCGTGGTGGCGCAGCAGCAGTTCGAACACTTTGACACCGACGTCTGCTTCATCGGCCACTCGCACGTCCCCGCTGTCATGGGCAACCGGCTGGGTCTCACCCGGGTGGAGCAGGGCAACCGCTACCTCATCAACGTGGGCAGCGTGGGCCAGCCCCGCGACGGCGACCCGCGGGCCTGCGTCGGCTTTTTCGACACCGATTCGTTCGCGTACGAGCTAATTCGGGTCTCCTACAACGTCCAGCAGACGGCGGGCAAGATTCTGGCGTCCGGCCTCCCGCGCAGCCTCGCCAAACGGCTCACGGTGGGGTCGTAGCAGCGGACGGTCGTCGCTGGCGTCAGTCCGCCGTCACGAACTGGCCGTTGTTGTAGATGGCCCAGGCGCGGCCGGTCAGGTCGGCCCCGAGGAACGGCGTGTTGTGGCTCTTCGAGCGGACGTGCGCCTCGGTGAAGGTCCACGGCGTCGTCGCGTCGAAGACGGTCAGGTTGGCCGCGGCGCCCTCGGTCAGCGTGGGAACGGGCAGGCGCAGGATCTCGCGCGGGGCGATGGTGAGCGCGCGCACCGCCTCGGCGACGCTCAGGACGCCCGGCGCGATGAGCTCGCGGCCCGTCAGGCCCCAGGCCGTCTCCAGCCCGGTGATGCCGAACGGCGCGGCGATGAACTCGACCTCCTTCTCGAACGAGGCGTGCGGCGCGTGGTCGGTGCAGATGGCGTCGATGGTGCCGTCGCGCAGGCCTGCTTTCATCGCCTCCACGTCGGCGGCGGTGCGCAGCGGCGGGTGCATCTTGGTGTCCGTCGAGAACGCCGTCGCCTCCACGGCCTCGTCGGTCAGCGTGAAGTGGTGGGTGCAGACCTCGGCGGTGACGGGAACGCCCTTCGCCTTCGCCTCGCGCACGAGGTCGACGCTTCGGGCCGTCGAGATGTGGGCTACGTGCAGGTGGCCGCCGGTAAGCTCAGCCAGCAGCAGGTCGCGGGCGATCATGATCTCCTCGGACAGCGCCGGGACGGGTTGCAGGCCCAGCCGCGTGGACACGTCGCCCTCGTGCATGTGGCCTTTGGGGCCGAGCGTCAGCTCCTCCATGTGGTTGATGATGGGGCGATCCAGCATCGAGGCGTATTCGAGGGCGCGGCGCATCAGCCCGGCGCGCTGGACGGGGCTGCCGTCGTCGCTGAAGGCCACCGCGCCGCCGTCCACCAGATCGGCCATCTCCGTCAGCTCCTTGCCCGCCCGCGCCTTCGAGACGCACGCGATGGGGTGGACGTCCACCGGCAGCGGCTCGGCGCGCTCCACGATGAACTCGACCACGTCGCGCGTGTGGATGGGCGGGTCGGTGTTGGGCATGCAGGCGACGGCGGTGAAGCCGCCGAAGGCCGCGGCCCGGCAGCCCGTGGCGATGGTTTCCTTGTGCTCGTAGCCCGGCTCGCGCAAGTGCACGTGCATGTCCATCCAGCCTGGCGAGATCAGCTTGTCCGCGCAGTCATAGGCGGGCACGTCGCCGTCGAGGGCGTCCGCGTCGATCGTCTCGGCGATGCGGGCGATCTGGCCGTCGCGGATGAGCAGGTCGGCGCGGCGCGTGGCGCCGGTGGCGGGGTCGAGCAGGGTGCCGCCGTGCAGCAGGAGGTCGGGCGTCATCGGGCGGAGAGCTGGATTGGGGGGAAGGCAGGACTGGACGAGTGCGCCTCTAATGTAACGGAATGGCAAGGAGTGATTCCTGAAAAGGCCTCGAAAAGAAATCGGCGCATATCTGTCGTAACGAACAGCGGGCAGCGCACACAGATCAGTCGACGATCCGGGGCGCACCATCGCGCCGGACCCTTCGCACGACCTCAAACGAATCCACGGATACGCACTATGGAAGCACCGACCCGCGAGCAGGAAGTTCTCGACACCGTCGAACAGACCTACGGCTTCGTGCCGAACCTCTTGAAGGAGATGGCGGGCACGAGCCCGGCCGTCGCCCAGGTCTACCTGGACGCCAACGCCGCCATCGCGGAGGCGTCGCTGACCGGCGCGGAGCAGCAGGCCGTGATCCTGGCCGTCTCGGCGCACAACGACTGCCACTACTGCACCGCCGCCCACGCCACCGTCGGCAAGATGGAGGGGCTGGCCGAGGACGACATCCAGGCCATCCTGGACGGCGACCTGCCGGGCGACGAGCGGCTGTCGCGCCTGGTCCAGGCCACGCGCCGCACCCTGAACAAGCGCGGCTGGCTGGAGGCCGACGACCTGGCCGAGCTGGAGGCGCAGGGCATCGACCGGGCGCAGGTCTACGAGATCGTGGCGCTCATCGGCATCAAGACCATCAGCAACTACGTCAACCACATCAACAAGACCGAGATCGACCCGCAGTTTCAGTAGGACGCGCTCGGCGACGTAGCGCACCATGACGAGAGGCCCGGCGCTCGACGCGTCGGGCCTCTGCTGGTTGGAAAGGCACGTGTTTAGCGGGCCATCACGGGTGTAGAGACGTGTCAGCGACGCGTCTCTACGGAAAAGGTGTCTCCGAGGTTAGGGTTGTCAGCAAGGAGGCATCAGTTCGACCCCAGCACGACCGCCTCGCCCTTGAGGTGTTCGACGAGGAAGTCGGTGATGAGCGTGAACAGGTGCAGCCGCGTGATGCCGCCGTAGATGCCGTGGTTGCGGCCCGGGTAGACCATAAACTCGAACTGCTTG
>JAAAOL010000184.1 GCA_009908885.1 Bacteroidota bacterium
AGCGTCCTAGAAAGGTGATAGCCTGCCGGGTCCCCTCACGCACCGACGTCGTCTGCGACGGGGCCAGGTCCAACAGCGCCTCGATGACGGTGCGGAGCGCGTGAAGCTTGGCCAGGCGTTCCTGGTCAGCCTCGACCTCGGCGCCATGCGCCTCGCGCTCCTCGATATCACGCTGTACGGCCCGCGTGGCGCGCTGCAGCATGGCGGCGTACCCGGCCCGGCCCGGACGGATGCGGCGTGCGGCCAGCAGGGTCGCGGCTTCGTAGGGATCGAGCCGTTCGCCGTCCTCCTCCAGCACGCCGTCCGTGCGCACGAGCCCGCTGCGCAACATGCCGACGAGGTGCAGTAGATCGAAATCTTCCTCGATCCACTGCAGAAAGTGCAGGAGCGCCTTGCCCGTGTGCGTCAGGTGCGGCGGACGGCCCGCGCCGAACGTGGCCGGGAGCCCGTGGGAGCCGTCGCCCGCTGGCAGGCGGCGGAGGGCGCTGTGCAGCAGGTCGACGTACGGATCCGGCGTCGTGTAGGCGATCTCGATCGCGTCGAGCGGAACGCCAGCGTCGAGGGCCGAGCGCAGGGCCGCCCGCACCTCGGCGTCGGTGCCGACGGCTTCGACGAAGCGGAACGGGGCCTGCTCTGTGGGTGCAGCGGGGCGGGCCTCGCGCGGTGCGCCCGCGTAGGCTCCCAGACCGACCGCGCCGGCGTCGTGATGCGGCGTCGGGACGTCGGCCAGGCGCGCGGCTACCGTGCGCGGCGGCGGGGCGAGCGGCTCCGCCGGGTGTCCCAGTCGCATCAGCGCGACCTCCGCATCCTGGAGCGCACGCACGTAGCGATAGGCCGCCTCCGTCAGCTCGACCTCATCGAAAAGGAGCAGCAGCGCATCGCCTACCGAGGGGCTGGCATGGACCTGCTCCGCCGCCCGCCGGAAGAGGGCGCTGTCGTCGACCAGGTCGTGCTGTGTCAGCAGGGCCTCGTAGCGCGCCTGCGCTTCGGGCATCCAGGCCGTACGATCGCCGAGGGCCGTCCGTAGCGCCGCGCCGTCGACGTGCTCCTGCCGCACCGTGCGGATCACCTCGGCGGTGGGACGCTCCAGGTGCGGGCGGAGCGGTTCGAGCGGGCCTAGATCCAGGTCGTGCAGGGCCGCTCGGGCGACGAAGGGCTCGGCGCCACCGGCCAGGAATCGCTCCCGCCGATCCGCCATCGCGGGGAGGGCCGTCTGGCGCGCGTGTTCGAGCACCGTTGAGGGCCGTAGCCCGATGGAGGGGCAATCCGCGCGGGCCAGCGCTGTGATGAGGCTGTGCCCGACCTGCAGGCTGGGGGCCAGCAGCACCTTGTCGCGCGTGGGGTGCTGCGCGCACACGGCGCGGAGCTGAGCGAGCAGGAAGGAGAGCGGCGGAGCGGAGTCGGCGACGGCCATGTACTGCGGAGTGCGTCGAGGCGTACTGCGGATGAAGAAGGACGTGCGAGACGATGCGGCACGTCCCTACCACAGGGTAAGTCACGAACCCCTTAAACTCAATCCACCGCCTCATCCGGCGCGGTGCAGGGCGAGAGCAGTCGAATCGTACAACTATTTTCGCCATGGGCAGTGGTGCATCAGCGGGCCCAGGCGCTTCGTTGCAGTGAACAGGGCATCGACACGTGAGACGAGCGCAAGCGCTGCACGGCGGTTTGCACATCGCCCGTGGCATAGCGAATATGCCTCTGGACCACTCTGGCAGGACGTCTGCCTGCGCGCCTCACGAATAGACCTCGGGCTGCTGTGAAGAACCAGTACTTCGGCGATGTGAATGACTTTCGGAAGTACGGTCTCCTCCGCGCGCTGCTCGACCGCACCGCGCTGCCGCTTTACGTCGCCTGGATGCTGACGCCCGACGACGACCGCACCGACGGCGTGCGGACGCGGTACCTGAGCCAGCCCGCGCGCTGGCGCGTCTTCGATCCGCCCCTGTTCGACCTGCTCGTCGAGGCGCTGTCGGATGGCGGTGCGCGCGAGGTGGCAGCGATCGAACGGTCAGGGCTACTGCCCCGCGCCACCTTCCACTCAGCGGTGCTCTCGGATCAGCGAGAGGAGCGAGCCGCCTACTTCGAGGCGCTCGGTGCGATTGCAGATCCGCCCGGCATGTTGTTCTTCGACCCCGATAACGGCCTGGAAGTGGCGTCCGTCCCGAAAGGGCGGAAGGACTCGTCCAAGTATCTGTACTGGGACGAGGTGGCGTCCGCGTGGGGCGACGGGCACTCGCTGCTGATCTATCAGCACTTCCCCCGTCGGCCGCGTGAGGTGTTCATCAAGGAGGTCGCCCGCAGGCTGCGCAGGGAAACGGGCGCACCCTGGGTGGCCTCGTTCCGCACCGCTCACGTCGTCTTTCTCCTCGCGCCGCAGCCATCCCACCGTGATCCGCTGCTGGCCGGGACGCGCGCCGCTGCGACGACGTGGGACAGCCAGGTCGACGTCGCCCTGCATCGGGTGGCGTGACGCTCAGGAGGAAGAAGGACGGGCGATGAAATGCCTCCGCACTAACGTTATGGGCGCGTTATGGGCGGACTGTCAGGCCGGTTCGAGGGCGAACTGCAGCGTGACGGGCTCGACCAGGTCCACGTAGTCGGAAAACGACATCTGGATGAGCTCGGTGTGCGTGCCCGCGTTGAAGGCGATCTGCTCGTCCTCCGCCAGCGTGGCCGCCATGAAGACGTCCATCCCGTACAAGTTGCCGAATGGCGGCATCGCGCCGACTTCGCAGTCCGGAAAGTGGGCTTTGAACTCGTCCTCGCTCGCCAGCTCGACGGTGTCGGCCCCGGTGGCCTCCTGGAGCTTGTCCAGGTCCACCTGGTAGGGGGCGGGCAAGACCGCCATCGCCAGCTCGCCGTTGATCTTGAGCATGACCGTCTTGGCCATCTCCTTGCCCGGGATGTGGGCGGACGCGGCGATTTCCTGCGCCGTGAAGGCGGTCGAGTGCTTGATGCTGACGTACTTGACGTCGTGCTCGTCCAGAAAGGTCTTGAGGGTGTCGACAGGCATACCGTTCACCTCCGTCTGGTTGTGTCCAACGATGCGGTGCCGGTGGGTCTATTCCAATCACCAACACCGCCGCTTTGTTGCGCCGGACGCTCACTTTTCGGGCGGTGGCGGCGGCCTGCACTACCGCATCCGGTGGTGGATCATCCAGTGGTGGCCTGTAGCTCGACGGCGTCCAGGCTGTTCGCGTACGGCTGCGTGTAGAGGCGCGTGCCGGTAGCCTGGGCGAGTGCGTTGGCCAGCGCGCCCATGATGGGCGGGAGCGACGGCTCGCCGAGCCCCGTCGGGTCGATGCCGTTGTCCACGAAGACCGTCTCGATGGCCCGTGGCGCCTCGGCGTTGCGGATGAGGTGATAGTCGTCGAAGTTCTGCTGGTCGGGCGCGCCGTCGGTGAACGAGAGGGCGCTGTACATGGCGTGCCCGATGCCGTCCACGATGCCGCCCTCGACCTGGTTGCGGGCCGCGTCCGGGTTGACGACGATGCCGCAGTCCACGGCGCACCACACGGTGTCCACGCGCGGCTCGCCGTCGTCGAGCGTCACGTCCAACACCTGCGCCACGTACGAGTTGTGGCAGTAGTAGGCCGAGACGCCTCGGGCGACGCCAGGCCGCGGAGGTGCGTCCCAGCCGGACGTCTCGCGCACCAGCCGGAGGACGCCCGCATAGCGCGCGGCGTCGTAGTCGTGCTCCTTGCCGACGGGGTCCGTCCTCGCCCGGTCGAACAGTTCGAGGCGGAAGTCGATGGGATCTTTGCCCGCCGCCTCGGCCACCTCGTCGAGGAAGGACTGCTCCGCCCCTGCGATGAAGTTGGAGCGGGGCGCGCGCCAGGCGCCCGTCGAGATGTTGGAGTCGAGCGAGAGGTTTTCCGCCAGGTAGTGATCCACCGCGCCCGCCGGGAAGCGATCCGCGAAGACCGGGCCGCCGTGGACGCCCGCGCCGCGCACGTGGAAGGCTGTCATCGTTCCGTCCTCGTCCAGTGCTGCGCGGTAGGTGACCTGGTAGGCTGGGCGGTAGGTGCCCTGCGTCATGTCGTCCTCGCGCGTGTAGACCAGCTTGATCGGGGCCTGCGCTTTCTGTGAGATGAGCGCCGCTTCGAGCCCGAAGTTGCCGTAGAGCCGCCGTCCGAAGCCGCCGCCCATGCGCGTCATCTGGACGGCGATCGCGTCCTCCGGCAGCCCGAGCAGGCGCGACGCCGAGGTGCGCAGGTACTCCGGCGTCTGAATCGGCCCCAGCAGTTCCGCCCGGTCCGCCCGCACGTCGGCGAAGAAGTTCATCGGCTCCAGCGTGTTGTGCGCCAGGAACGGGGCGCGGTAGGTGCGCTCGATGACGGTTGCGGCCTGCTGGAAGGCGGCCTCCGGATTGCCGTCGCGGCGCGCGGGCTCCGTCGTGCCGCTTTTCACCAGCTCGGCCAGGCGCTGGGCGTGGTCGGCGCTGCTCTCGGCGGGCGAGGTGCGCTCCCACTCCACCTTAAGCGCCTTCTTGGCTTTCATGACCTCCCAGGTGGAGGCGCCGAGGACGACGACCAGCTCGGGAAAGGCGTTCACGTCCGACCACTGCCGCTCGAAGCCGTCGGGCGCCACGTCGATGGTGAACACGTCGCGGATGCCGGGCAGGGCCTTCGCCGCGCTCGCATCCAGCGACTTGATGGTCATACCGAAGGCGGGCGGGTGCTCGATCATGGCGATCAGCATGCCCTCGCGCTGCGTGTCGATCCCGAAAAGGGGCTTCCCCGTCACGATCTCGCGGGCGTCCACGTTCTTGCGCGAGGTCCCGATGATGGAGAAGTCGGTCGGATTCTTCAGCTCGACGGTCTCCGGCACGGGCACGGTAGCCGCCGCCGAGGCCACGTCGCCGTAGCCGAGGGTCTGGCCGCTAGACGTGTGGCGGATCGTGCCGGCCTCCGTCGTCACCTCATCCACCGGCACGTCCCACCGGCGCGCCGCCGCCTCCATCAGCATGCGCCGGGCCGTGGCGCCCGCCGTGCGGAGGCCCTGCCACCCCTGCCGGATCGACTGGCTGCCGCCCGCCACCTGGCGCGTGTATTTGTCGGTGTTCAGCGGGGCCTGCTCCACGACCACGTCCCGCCAGTTCACGTCCAGCTCCTCGGCCACGATCATGGGCATGGACGTCTTCACGTTCTGCCCGATCTCCGGGTTGGGCGACATGATGGTCACCAGCCCGTTGTCGCCGATCTTGAGGAACGCGTTGATGTCGTGCCACGCCTCCGGCAGGCCCTTGGGCGCGGGCGACTCCGGCGCGCATCCGGCCAGCCAGTTGAAGCCCAGCATCATGCCGCCGCCGGCCAGGGCCGAGGCCTTCAAGAAGGATCGTCTGTTGAGGGTCGTGTTCGCGTCTGCCACGGTGGTCTCCCGTCGAAAAATGAAGTGGAATTGCGCTGTGCTGGGGGAGGTGCAGGCTTTATGACCGCTCCGCCGCCGTCTTGATGGCCTTGCGGATGCGGACGTAGGTGCCGCAGCGGCAGATGTTGCCGTCCATGGCCTGCTCGATCTCGTCGTCGCTCGGATTCGGATTGGCGGCCAGCAGCGACGCCGCCGACATGATCTGCCCGGCCTGGCAGTAGCCGCACTGCGGCACGTCGTGCTCCAGCCACGCCTGCTGCACCGGATGGTCGCCCTCTTCGGACAGGCCCTCGATGGTGGTGACGGCCCGGTCGCCCACCTTCGACACGGGGAGCGTGCACGACCGTACGGCCACGCCGTCGAGGTGGATCGTGCAGGCCCCGCATTGGGCGATCCCGCACCCGTACTTGGTACCGACCAGGTCGAGGTGCTCGCGCAGAACCCAGAGGAGCGGCGTATCGGCGGCCGCATCGACCTGATGCGAGCGCCCGTTGACGGAGAGCGTGAAGGTAGGCATGGGGCAGACCGGCAGAGGATGGAGCGTAACGAATCGGAGGAGCTACTTCGCGGGCAGGATACTTCCGCGAAGCAGATGCAAGGTACAGGATTTCGGTGAGGGAATCGAACGGCGAGGCGGTCGCCTTCGCGCGAAGTCCGGTGAACAAGTCGCAACGATCGCTTTCGATTCCGCGAGGATTCAGCGGCGTCGGTGGGGCACACCAGTCAGGTCGGAGGGCGCTTCGGATGGAGGTTATTCGGACGGCTTCTTCTGCACGCCCAGCCCGGGCCGCTCGGGCAGCGTCAGTCGGCCCTGCTGCATCGTAGCGCCCACGAACGGGTCGTCGTCGATCAGCAGGAAGGCGTCGAGGTCGGCATAGTCGGCCAGGGGCGCGAGGTGGGCCGCCGCCGTGAGGGCCAGCGAGCTTTCGATCATGCAGCCGATCATCACGCGCAGCTCCAGCGTGCGGGCCAGCCCGATCATGCGCCGGGCCTCGCGCAGCCCGCCCGCCTTGGCGAGCTTGACGTTGACCCCGTCCACGGCGTCGTGCAGGCGCAGCACGTCGGTCGACGTCTGGACGCTCTCGTCGGCGATGAGGGGCGGCGCGTCGGCGGGCAGCTGCTGGCGGAGGTGCTTCCAGTCGGCGGTCGCCTCGTCGGGGATCGGCTGTTCTACGAAGAGCACCTCGCAGGCCGCGAGCCGCGGGATGATGCGGGCGGCGTGGTCGACGCTCCAGGCGCCATTGGCATCCACGCACAGGCGGGCCGAGGTCGTGTCGCGGGCGATGCGGACGATGGCTTCGTCCGTCTCCAGGCTTCCCGTGCCCAGCTTCAGCTTGAGGATCGGGAAGCCGCGCAGGGCGGCCAGCTGTTCCCGGAGCGCGTCTTCGGACGCGGGGATCGCCAGGGTGTAGGAACTGAGCGGGCTGTCGGCGGGGTCGAGGCCCCAGAGGCGGTAGAGCGGGTGCCCCAGCTGGCGGGCCCAGCGGTCGTGCAGGGCCATATCCACCGCCGCGCGGGCGGGCTCCGGGCCGTCCGGCAGCCTGTCGAGCGCGTGCTCCAGATGAAGGGCAGCGTCGCCCGTCAGGAGGTCGTCGGGGAGCGCGCGTACGTAGCCCGCGATGTCATCGAGGCGGTGCGGGTAGTACGGCGGCAGCGCCCCCTCGCCCCACCCGCCGCCGATCTGCACCAGCGCGTTGGTGCGCCGGGTGCTGGTCCCGTGCGCGATGGTAAACGGCGCGGACAGGTGCAGCGGAAGCGGAGTGATGGTGGGCGGCATCGGCGTGTCGGGCAGCGGATCGTCGGCGTCTCCAGGAATATGCCAGAGGGTAGCCACCACGTCCGTGAGGCGCAAGCGAGGCGGTGAGGGGTGGGGCGCCTGAAGCGCCTTCCCAGCCTCTGAATGATACTGACTCAGCGTGTTGGTGTCCCGATCCTGGTGTAGCCTGTCGTGGTCCGTGATGGGCCGGGCGATCGCTCCATCAGCGCTTTTTCACGCATCACGCAGTACGCAACACGAAGCTATACGGACATCGCTAAGCGAAACCGGTATCAGAGGGCCAGAGGGAGCGCCTCCGCCCTCCGTTCTCATCTCTGGTCTGCGCCTCGTAGCTTAGGGGTCCTGCGTAGCGCCGCTCTCAGCCGACCAGACAAATGCTCACCATGAAGCGCATGACCCTGATCCTTTGCCTCCTGCTGCTCGCCGCGTGTGGCGATCCGCCCGCAACGCCGCCGGATGCCGGAGCGGACGAGCAACCCACCGGGCAGCAGCTCTTCGTGTCCTACGATGACCGCGTGGACACGCTGCTGGCGAAAATGACGCTGGAGGAGAAGATCGGCCAGATGACCCAGGCCGACCAGGAGTTTCTCACCGATGAAGACCACATCCGGGAGTATTACCTCGGCGGT
>JAAAOL010000282.1 GCA_009908885.1 Bacteroidota bacterium
GGCTTCTCCGTCGAGCCCGGCATCTACCTGCCCGAGTTCGGCGTCCGCTCTGAGATCGACATGTACGTGGACCCCAACGAAGGCCCCATCGTCACTACCGCGATGCAGCAGGAGGTCATCCGGATCGTTTGAGGTTTGCAGGTCTTTCAGGTCGACGGGTTGGTAAGGTCGCAGGTCTTCAGGGTTGGCGACCTTCGACCTTCGCCCTTCGACCTTCGCCCTTCGACCTTCGACCTTCAGCCCGCTGCCGAACCGCCCGGGAGAGCGTGCGTTTACGACCCGCGCCGTAGTACCGAGCCCTGACGTACGTCCCACCGCCATGCCGTCTTCCGTCCCCGATGATCCCCGCACCGAAGCTGCCGTCTGGCAGGCGATGGTGCTCTTCTCCACGCTGTCCACAGCGACGGAGGTGTGGAGCGCGGCCGAGGAGCGCCGGGCCGGGCACGATCCCTCCGCGCAAGAAGAGGCTGCCTTCGTGCGTCGTTACCTGCGCGAGGCGAACGGCGAGTTGCAGGCGCTACTGATGCGTCTGCGGGCCAGCCTGGTCTATTCCGATCAGGTGGACGACGGGCGCGTGGCCCGGCTCGTACGCCGGTTCAACGACCTCTCCACGGTCCACCGCGCCGTTCGCGTGCTGCACGTCATGCACCGGCGGCTCCTCAGCCTCTACCCCGACATCTCCGAGGACGTGGTCGAGGAAGCCCGCGTGCTGCACGGGCAGGCGTCCGACCTGCTCGACATGCGCGGCGCGGCCTTCGTCGAGCGCCTGGAAGCCTTCTCGCTGGATGCACTCCATTTCGCAGGCCACCTCCATCGCGCGCTGGTGACGGGCCGCTAGCAGACACGTCCAGAGTGTGGGGCGACGGGAGAACTGGAACCGCGCCAATCCGTTCTACACCAGATACGTCTATTTTCATCTTCTCACTGCGAAGGCAGGGCGGCGCTCGGGTGCGCAGGCCTGCCAGATTATGCCTTTATGAGTGAACCGACCCCGATTCTTCCCACCAACGGCTACGGCGCCTCCAACATCCAGGTGCTGGAAGGGCTCGAAGCGGTGCGCAAGCGCCCGGCCATGTACATCGGCGACGTGGGCATCCGCGGCCTGCACCACCTCGTCTACGAGGTCATCGACAACGCCATTGACGAGGCGATGGCGGACTACTGCGACCGCATCGACGTAATCATTCACGAGGACGGCTCCGTCAGCGTCGAGGACAACGGGCGCGGCATCCCGGTGGATGAGCACCCCAAGGTGAAGCTGCCGGCCCTGCAGGTGGTGATGACCACGCTGCACGCGGGCGGCAAGTTCGACAAGGACTCCTACAAGGTGTCCGGCGGCCTGCACGGCGTGGGCGTCTCGTGCGTCAACGCGCTGGCGACCAAGCTGGTGGCCGAGGTCAAGCGCGACGGCTACCTGTGGCGGCAGACCTACGCCTTCGGCACGCCGACGTCGAAGGTGGAGCAGGTGCGCGAGCTGACGCCGGACGAGAATACCGGCACGCGCATTCGCTTCTGGCCGGACGAGTCCACCTTCAAGGTCACCGAGTACCGGTTCGACACGCTGGCCCAGCGCCTCCGCGAACTGGCCTACCTCAACCGCAACGTCACCATCTCCATCGAGGACAAGCGCGAGGAGGACGAGGACCTGCAGCGCGAGGAGTACCACTTCGAGGGCGGCATCATCGAGTTCGTCGAATACCTCGACGAGACGCGTTCGCCCATCCAGGAGGAGATCATCTACATCGCCGAGGAGGAGGGCGAGGTGCCCGTCGAGCTGGCGATGCGCTACAACGACGGCTACAACGAGAACGTCCTCTCGTTCGTCAACAACATCAACACGCACGAGGGCGGGACGCACATCTCCGGCTTCCGCCGCGCCCTCACGCGCACGCTCAAGGGCTACGCCGAGAAGAACAACCTGCTGAAGAACTTCAAGGGCAGCCTCTCGGGCGACGACTTCCGCGAGGGCATCACCGCCGTGCTGTCCATCAAGGTGCCGGAGCCGCAGTTCGAGGGGCAGACCAAGACCAAGCTGGGCAACAGCGAGGTGCAGGGCATCGTCGAGAGCACGGTCAACGACAAGCTCGGCATCTGGCTGGAGGACCATCCGCGCGAGGGCAAGGCCATCATCGAGAAGGTGGTGCTGGCGGCCCAGGCCCGGGCGGCGGCCCGCAAGGCGCGCGAGCTGGTGCAGCGCAAGAACGCGTTCTCCAGCGGCGGCCTCCCTGGCAAGCTGGCCGACTGCTCCAGCCGCGACCCCCAGGAAAGCGAACTCTACCTCGTGGAGGGCGACTCGGCCGGCGGCTCGGCCAAGCAGGCGCGCGACCGCCACTTTCAGGCCATCCTGCCCCTGCGCGGCAAGATCCTGAACGTCGAAAAGGCCCGGCTCGACCGCGTGCTCGAAAACGACGAGATCCGCAACATCATCACGGCGCTCGGCACGGGCATCGCCACGATGGAGGAGGAGTTCAGCTTCGAGAACCTCCGCTACCACAAGGTCATCGTGATGACGGACGCCGACGTGGACGGCGCGCACATCCGCACGCTCCTGCTCACGTTCCTGTACCGCCACCTGCGGCCGCTCATCGAGAAGGGCTTCATCTACATCGCCCTGCCGCCGCTCTACAAGGTGAGCAAGGGGCGCCACGAGCGCTACGCCTGGAGCGAGGAACAGCTGCGCGAGGCCGTGCACGAGATGCAGGAAGCCAGCGGGCGCGGCAAGGCCTCGATCCAGCGCTACAAGGGCCTCGGCGAGATGAACCCGAATCAGCTGTGGGACACCACGATGGACCCGGACCGCCGCCGCCTGCAGCAGGTCACCATCGAGGACGCTGCCGCGGCGGATCGCATCTTCTCCACCCTCATGGGCGACTCCGTCGAGCCGCGCCGCAAGTTCATCGAGCGCAACGCCAAGTACGCCACCATCGACACCTGATCCCCCGCGTCATGGCGACTGCAACCCACACCGTTCCTGAAGGACCGCTGACGTGGCAGGACGTGCTGGACCATCCGGCGCTGCAGGATCTCCCTTTCAAGATCGAGCTGAACGAGCGCGGCCAGATCGTCATGAGTCCTGCCTCGAATAAACACAGCCTCTTTCAGACCAGGATCGTGCTCGCGCTCCACGATGTGATGGACAGCGGCGAGGCTATGGTAGAATGCTCCATAGACACGCCGAAGGGCACGAAGGTCGCAGACGTGGTCTGGTTGTCGGATACGTTTCTGGAAGAATACGGGGCCGAGACGCCGTACCGCCACGCACCGGAGATCTGCGTCGAGGTGCTGTCACCGTCGAACCTGGCGGCCGAGATGGAAGAAAAGATCGTGCTCTATCTGGCGAAGGGGGCGCAGGAGGTCTGGATCTGCGACCTGGAAGGACGCGTGCAGTTCTTTGGGCATGAAGGGGAGCGTGAACGCTCGGTGCTGGCGCCCGAATTTCCGCGCCAGGTCTGAGGCGTGGCTGAACAAGTTTGACGATCTGCGCGTAGGGGCGGCGATGGCGTCGCCCTTACGTCGTTCTACCATGACCGAACCCACTCCCGACATATCCGTCGTCGTTCCCGTCTTCGAGGAAGAGGAGTCGCTGCCCGAGCTGGCGCGCCAGGTCCGGGATGCCTGTGAGGCCGCGGACCTCGACTTCGAGGTGTGGTTCGTGGACGACGGCTCACGGGATGCGTCGTGGACGGTCATCCAGGATCTGCACACGTGGGACGCGCGCTACGCCGGGGTGCGCTTCCGCCGCAACTACGGCAAGAGCGCGGCGTTGGCCGCCGGGTTCGAGCGGGTGCGGGGGCGCTACGTCGTCACGATGGACGCCGACCTGCAGGACGACCCAGCAGAGATCCCCGGCCTGGTGGAGACGCTGGAAGAGGGCTACGACCTGGTGAGCGGGTGGAAGCAGGAGCGCAAGGACCCGATCAGCAAGACGGTGCCCAGCCGCCTGTTCAACCTCGTCACCCGCATCGTCTCCGGGATACCGCTGCACGACTTCAACTGTGGCTTTAAGATCTACCGCCGCGAGGTCGTCGAGGCGATCCACGTCTACGGCGAGATGCACCGCTACATCCCGCTGCTGGCCAAGTGGGAAGGCTACGACCGCATCGGCGAGAAGCCCGTGCACCATCGGCCCCGGCAGTACGGGCGCACCAAGTTCGGGGTGGAGCGCTTCGTGCGCGGCTTTCTGGACCTCATCTCCGTCGCCTTCCTGACGCGCTTCGCCGCCCGTCCGCTGCACTTCTTCGGTGGGCTGGGCACGCTGGCCTTCCTGGCAGGCTTCGTCATCAGCCTGTGGCTCAGCATCGAAAAAATCTTTTACAATCGGTATCTCGGCGACCGCCCGCTGCTCCTGCTGGGCATGCTGCTGATCCTGCTCGGCGCACAACTCTTCTCGACCGGACTGCTGGGGGACATGTTCATCCGTCAGCGGATGGAGGATAAGCCCGGCTACGACGTCACGGAGACCGTCGCGCCGTCGCTGCGCGAGGTGGCCTGAGATGGCCGAGGACGCCGCCCCTTCCCGTTCTCTCGTGCTCGTCGGCCCGGCCTATCCGTACCGGGGCGGCATCGCGCATTTCACGATGGCGATGGCGCGCGCGCTGCGGCAGGACGGTCACGATGCCGCCATCGTCACCTTCACGCGCCAGTATCCCGCGCTGCTCTTTCCCGGCAAGACGCAGTTCGAGACCGCCCCGCCCGCCGATCCGGTCCCGACGGTGCGCCGGATCGACAGCCTGAATCCGCTGTCCTGGCTGCGCGCCGCCCGCGAGATGGTAGCGCAGCAGCCCGAGGCCGTGATCTTCCACCACTGGATGCCGTTCTTCGCCCCGGCCTACGCGGTGATGACGTGGTGGCTGCGGCGGCACGGGATTCCGGTCCTCGCCGTCGTCCACAACGCGCTGCCGCACGAGCGCCGCCCGGGCGACCGCGTTCTGAGCCGCCTCTTCTTCCGCCAGTTGGACGGCGCCATCGCCCTCTCCGACGCCGTGGAGCGCGATCTGCAGACCCTCGGGATGCGCGCGCCCGTCGTCCGCTGCGAGCATCCCGTGTACGACCAGTTCGGCGAGCCGCTGCCCCGAGCCGAGGCGCGGGCGTCGCTCGGGCTGGATGCCGAGGTGCCCGTGCTGCTGTTCTTCGGCCTCGTGCGTCCGTACAAGGGGCTGCATGTGCTGCTCGACGCGCTGCCGCAGGTGGCGCAGAGGCTGCCCGGGGTCCAACTGCTGGTGGCCGGGGAGTTCTACGACGACGAGACCGCCTATCGCGCGCAGGTCCAGCGCCTCGGCATCGCGGAGCACGTCCGTCTCTATCCCGAGTACGTCCCGCAGGACGAGGTGCCGCGGTACTTCTCGGCAACCGACGTGGTGGTGCAGCCGTACGTCTCCGCCACGCAGAGCGGCGTCGCCAAAGTCGCCTTTCAGTTCGACCGGCCCGTCATCACGACCGACGTGGGCGGGCTGGCCGAGACGGTGCCCCACGGCACCGCCGGGCTCGTGGTGCCGCCCGAGAATCCTGGCGCGCTGGCCGCGGCGATCGTTCAGTTTTTCGAAGAGGAGATGGGGGAACGGCTCACCGCTGGCGTCCGCCGGATCAAGCGGCAGCACGGCTGGGCGCCCCTCGTCGCGGCGACTGAGCAGCTCCTCGGGCACGTCCGCTCCGACGTACGCACTCCGTAATCTCTCTTTTCGACGGTCGATGACCGTTTCACCCCGACGAACGAGACGGTGAAGCGATGAGACGATGACGAAAGGCGACGCATAGCCTGCCGCGCCCTCCTCCTCGATTCCTCGACTCCTCAAATCCCATGTTTTACGACCCCATCAAGGACCGCCTGGGCGCGCTCTTCAGCCGTCAGCCCGTCCTCCAGAAACTCTTCTACGGCCTGCTCAACCTGCTCTTCCTGCGCGCATGGTACGTCCGCCGTGAGGTGCGGCGGCTCCTGGGCGCGATGCCGTCGGACCGCCCGCTCCGCGTGCTGGACGCCGGGACCGGCTTCGGGCAGTACGCTTACTTCGTCGCCCGCACGTTTCCGAATGCGCACGTCCATGCCGTCGACGTGAAGCGGGACTACCTCGCCAACGCCCGCCGCTTCCTGGATCGCACGCCGGAGGGGCAGCGGGTGACGACGGCCTACGACGACCTGACCGACCTGCAATCTGACGGTCCGTTCGACCTCATCCTCTCCGTCGACGTGATGGAGCACATCGAAGACGACCGCGCCGTCTTTCGCCACTTCGCACGCGTGCTGCGGCCCGGGGGCGTCGTCGTCATCAACACGCCGTCCGACCGGGGCGGCTCCGACGTGCAGGGCGACACGGACACCAGCTTCATCGAGGAGCACGTGCGCGACGGCTACAACCTGGACGATCTGCACGCCAAGCTGCGCGAGGCGGGATTGACACCGGTCCGGAGCCTCTACACCTACGGCCCGTACGGATCGACCGCCTGGCGCATGCTCATCAAGACGCCCCTCCAGATGCTCGGCGCGACGTGGGCGTTCCTGGTGCTCCTGCCGCTCTACTACCTCGTCGTCCTGCCCGCCGGGCTCGTCCTCAACGCGCTCGACGTGCGGCACGACAACGCCGAGGGCACCGGCCTGCTCGTGGTGGCGCGGAAGCCGTGAAGGGACCTACTCAACGAGCCCCTGCTGTCGAAAGACGACCTCTAGTTGCTCCGCGAAGCGCTGATACGACGGCACCCCTTCCAGCACAGTGAGGTCGATGCGCTGAGCCACGGGCGCGTAGAGCGTTCCCGGATGGGGCCGGCGGCGGCGACCGGATACAGAACGGTTGATGATCTCTTGGATACGTCCCTTAGGGTCGTCAATGCCCTCGACTTGATGTGGCTGGTCCGGTAGCGGAAGGTCCTTTGGCGGTGTATTTATGCCGATTGCAGAGGAGAGCGCCTCCGCATCGGCCAGCATCCAGCTTTCGATCGTCCGCACCGGGATCATCGGCACGATCGAGGTGCAAACAGGTCGGCCCTTTTCGCGAAGCTGCTCAATTTCATCCAGCCCGGGCTGGATGCGTTCCTGCATCGCACGTGACGGATCCCGGTAGTCGCTATCAGCATGGACGACGAGCGCGTGATACCCATGTGTGCGAAGAGCCGCCTCTCGCAAGCCGGGTACTCCTTTGCTCTGAACCGTGATGGGTTGTACGGGGAGCACCTCAATACCGCCCGTTCCTTCCTGAGACAAGAGCCGCCGTGCCGTACGCTCGATGATCGTCGGGACGAACCGGTCGTCTGTCGGTCCCTCTGTGTAGGCCGCCAGTTGGATCTGCATCAGCCCACGAGGTGCTCCTGTCGAAGGGTCTTCATCAGTCGGCTCGTGTCGGCGCTTTCGAGGTACTCGATCACTTGATTCAGCGCGAGTGGCCCCTCCTCCTGCGAGAGTCCGAGTTCCCCTTCGAGACTCATCCTCACGGGCAGAAGGCGTGTGATGCGCGAGAAAGTCCCACTGGCCTCCGGCTGGACGTGAGAGGCCATATACGCAAAGGACAACTTGGGGCGGAACGCCGACTGACCATTCCCGCCCTGCGCCGCGCGGATCATGTGCTTGACCAGCACCGGCGAGTGCGTGTTGATGAGTAACTGACGGAGCGGCTGGTCGATCTGCTCTTCGTCCAAGAAGTCTGTCGCCAGATCGCGGAGCAGGTGCACGAGTGTACGCAACCGATACGCGTGCACGCCGTTTTCGGGCTCCTCAAACAGGAGCACGCCCCGGTGCTCGGGGTCGTTTTTGAGCGTGACCAGCGCAAGGG
>JAAAOL010000199.1 GCA_009908885.1 Bacteroidota bacterium
CGGCCTCACGCAGGTCGTCTTCTCCCCCCAGGACGACGCCGACGCCCACGACGCCGCGTACGACCTGCGCAGCGAATACGTGATCTCTGTGCGCGGCGTCGTCCACGAGCGCTCGCCGGAAACCGTCAACGACAAGCTGCCCACCGGCACCGTCGAGGTGCGCGTGCATGACCTCGCCATCCTCAACCCGAGTGAGCCGCTGCCCTTCACCGTCTCGGCCCACGAGGAGAAGCGCACGAAGGCCAACGAGGACCTGCGCCTCAAATACCGCTACCTGGACCTGCGCCGGTCCGAGCTGCAGGACAAGCTGGTCACCCGCCACCGCTTCTATCAGACCACGCGCCGCTACTTCGACCAGCACGACTTCGTGGAGGTCGAGACGCCGGTCCTCATGAAGTCCACCCCGGAGGGCGCGCGCGACTTTCTCGTGCCCAGCCGCCTGCATCCGGGCCGCTTCTACGCCCTGCCGCAGTCGCCCCAGACGTACAAGCAGATCCTGATGGTGGCGGGGCTGGACCGCTACGTGCAGATCGTCAAGTGCTTCCGCGACGAAGACCTGCGCGCCGACCGCCAGCCCGAGTTCACGCAGGTGGACGTGGAGATGGCCTTCGCCACGGAGGAGCAGGTGTATGACCTGATCGAGGGCCACATGCAAGCCCTCTGGAAGGACATCCTGGACGTCGACCTGGAGACGCCCTTCCCCCGGATGCGCTACGACGAGGCGATGCAGCGGTACGGCACGGACAAGCCGGACCTGCGCTTCGGCCTCGAACTGCACGATCTGAGCGACGTGTTCGAAGGCTGCGGCTTCCGCGTCTTCGACAGCGTCATCGCCGACGGCGGCAAGGTGGTGGGCCTCGTGGTACCCGGCGAGGGCGACCAGGGCCGCGGCTACATGGACCGCCTGACGAAGGACGTGGTCCAGAAGAAGATCGGCGCGCGCGGGCTCGTCTACTTCAAGCGACCGTCCGACGGCTCGGAGACCTACTCGTCCGTCAAAGAAGACTTTCTCCCGTCCGACTACGTCGACGCCGCCATCGAGACGCTCGGCGCAGAGACCGGCGACCTCGTGCTCATCCTGGCCGGCCCGACGCCGACCGTCTACAAGCACGCCGGGGCGCTCCGCCTGCACATGGCTCGCGAGACCGACCTCATCCCCGCGGGCAACGACGGCCCGTGGAAGTTCCTCTGGGTGACCGACTTTCCGCTGGTCGAGTGGGACCACGACACGCAGCGCTTCTTCGCCATGCACCACCCGTTCACCTCGCCCCGTGCGGAGGACCTGACGAAGGTGGAGGACGACCCGCGCTCCGTCCGCGCCCGGGCGTACGACCTCGTGCTCAACGGCAACGAGGTAGGCGGCGGCTCCATCCGTATCCACAGCCGCCAGGTGCAAAACCAGATGTTCAACCTCCTCGGCATCGACGCGGAGGAGGCGCAGCGCCGCTTCGGCTTCCTGCTGGACGCCTTCCGCTACGGCGCCCCGCCCCACGGCGGCATCGCCCTCGGCCTGGACCGCCTCATCATGCTGCTGACGGGCACCACCAACATCCGCGACGTAATCGCCTTCCCGAAGACGCAGAGCGCCCAGGAGCCGATGGTGGGCTCGCCGGACAGGGTCGATCCCGAGCAGCTGGAGGCGCTGCACCTGGAGGTCGACCTGCCCGACGATCAGGATGAGGACTGACGCGATAGCGCGGCCGCGCGCCGGAGAAACCTCCGTGGTAAGGCCCCTGTTCGAAGACCAGGATTGTCCTTACGGAGAGCCAGCATCTATGCCAACCCTCGTCCTACACGACCTGGCGCCCGCGGTCGTCGAGCGGCTGCGGGCGCGTGCCGACGCACGGGGCCACTCCCTCGAAGCCGAAGCCCGCGAGCTGTTGGAGCGTCAGGCATCCATCGACTGCGCCGCCACGCGTCCGGCACTGTTACGACGCGTCAAGGAAGCGGTGCAGGCGCTGGAGCCTTCCGCCGCGGTGTGGCTCTACGGCTCCCGAGCTCGCGACGACGCCCGTCCCGAATCGGACTGGGATTTTCTCATTCTCCTCGACGGCGACGTCGATGCTGAACGCACGCGTGCCTTGCGCCGCCATCTCTACGACGTGGAACTGGAGACTGGGGAAGTCTTCAACGTGGTGGTCCGCAGTCGCGCCTCCTGGAACGACGACGTGCAGCGGTCCTCGCCGTTTCACCAGCGCATCGTCGATGACGCCCTGGCGCTATGACCCCCGGCAGGTCCGACTCGGTATCGTATCGGATGTCCCGCGCCTATGAAGCGCTCGACGAGGCGCGCCTGTTGGCTGCTGCCGACCACTGGAAGACGTGTGTGAACCGGCTCTATTACGCCTGCTTCTATGCGACCCGCGCGCTCCTTGGTGCGCATGACTACTACGCCAAGACACATTCCGGGGTGCACGTACTGCTGAACAAGCACTTCGTGAAACCTGGCCTCTTTCCCAGAGAACAGGCGGCCCTATACAGCGAGTTGATGGATCAGCGGCTGGAGGTCGACTATGACGACTTCGTCACCCTCGACCCGACTACGGTCCGTTCCTGGATGAAGCAGTCCCGACAGTTTGTCCAGACCGTCGACAGCATCCTCCGAGATGAGGGCACATAGACCGCCTCAATGCATCGACACTACACCAACCTAAGTTGTGGCATAGACGCGATGTTGCCCTGTGACCACAGACCACGGACGGCAGACGGCTGAAACGGGCAGTTTTCCGCGGTCTGCGGTCTGCCGTCCGTCGTCTTGTTCCACGATAAGCGATAGGGCACAACTTGGGTTACACCACAACGTGATCGCCTTTCCCCAGGGTGCCCCCAAGACGCAGAGCACCCAGGAGCCGATGGTGGGCTCGCCGGACAGGGTCGATCCCGAGCAGCTGGCGGCGCTGCACCTGGCGGTGGATCTGCCCGACGACGAGGATGAGGACTGACGCGATAGCGCGGCCCAGGCTGGTGCCCAATACCCGCTTTTCGAAACAGGCACAGGGACCCGCCCTGGGCAATGGGGAGCCTTTCAACGTGTCCCCCGTTCCCTGCATACGTCGACGGATGATAGATTCCGAGCGAGGACATGACGCAGCTTTTAGAGACAGCCTTCGAACGGGCCTCCCGCCTTCCTGAACAGGTGCAGGATGCCCTTGCGGAAGAGCTGCTGACTCGTATTGAAGCGGAAGAAGCCGCGCAATCACCTGAGGCTGAGGAGCCGTTTATTTCTGCTTATGATGTGAGTAAACATCTGGCCGGATCAATCAAAGGTGGGCCCTCAGATCTGGCCACTAACAAGAACTACCTGGAAGGACTTGGCGAACGCTCTATGGGATGAGGTCAGAAATTCTAATTGATACCGGGCCCCTCGTCGCCTACTTGTGCGAAAATGAGGAGCACCATGCCTGGGCAGTAGAACAATTCAAGAGACATGCCCGCCCGTTGATGACATGCGAGGCGGTGTTCGTCGAGGCGGTCTTCTTGCTCCAGCGATCGAGTCGCTCTCATGAAAAGCTGTTTGGGCTCCTAACGAGCGGTGCCATAACGATTGCATTTAACCTTGAAGACGACGTTGAGCCCCTTTCCGCCCTGATGACGCAGTACCGCGACGTGCCGATGGACCTGGCCGACGCGTGTCTGGTGCGGATGGCGGAGCAGTACGAAAAGAGCAGGGTATTGACGCTCGATGCTGATTTCCACATTTATCGGAAACACGAGCGAGAGGCGATCGAAGCGATTATGCCCGTCCATTGATCACCTTTCCCCGGGGTGCCCCAAGACGCAGCGCGCCCAGGAGCCGATGGTGGGCTCGCCCGACAGGGTCGACCCCGAGCAGCTAGAGGCGCTGCATCTGGAGGTCGACCTGCCCGACGATCAGGATGAGGACTGACGAACCCCGAAGACCACCTGCCGTGCGCTACCGCACCCTCATCGCCGAGCACGTCCACTGGGCGGGCTGGGAGGCGCTGCTCCGCGAACGCGGCGTCACCATCGACCGGCCGTACGGCTCGGCCCACCCGGACTTTCCCGAGATCGTCTACCCGATCGACTACGGTTATCTCCCCGGCACCGTCGGGACGGACGGGCACGCAGTAGATGTCTTCGTCGGCGGTGCGGACACGGGCCTCGTCGGGCTGCTGCTGACGACGGACCACCGGCGCGGCGACCGCGAGGCGAAGCTGTTGTGGAACTGCACGCCGGAGGACGTCTACCTCGCCCACGGCTTCGTCAACTTCGACCGGTCGCTCATGGAGGGCCTGCTCGTGCTGCGCGCCCCGATGGCCGACCTCTGGCAGCGATCCACGTAGACCGCGATGCTCCCCCGGCGGCCCGCAATAACCGGTGAACGCAGCGCGCCGATACAGGTATTATTTTTACGCTGCGCCTGTTCGCAGGAGGTGCAGACCGACGCGCTCGCCCCCAGGAGGCCGCCCGAGGACGTTGGCCTGGAGACGGACGGTGCGTATCCCGAGCCTGACCCTTCACCCACCGACGAGGTTTCAGATGATCCAGACCAGCACGCTAACGGCCGATCCGGACAAGGTCAACCAAGACCTCGACTTTTTGCTCACCGCCTTTCGGAACGTGCTCGACGAGGCCGGCCATGCCGACATAGCACGCACGCTCCCATGGCAGGACGAGGACGATGGCGATCCCACCACGACATCCGTGTCGCCCGAGCATCTGGCGCAGGCCCATTCCATCGCCTTCCAACTGCTCAGCATGGTGGAGCAGAACGCGACGCGGCAGTACCGGCGGGAGACCGAGGCGAGGCAGGGGCTCGACGCCGTCCCTGCCCTCTGGGGCGCTTCGCTGCGGGAGTTGCGGGACGCGGGCCTCTCGGGCGAGGAGATTGCCGCTGCCCTGCCGCAGATGCAGACCGAGATCGTGCTCACGGCGCACCCGACGGAGGCGAAGCGCGCCACCGTGCTGGAACACCACCGCCAGCTCTATCTCCATCTCGTCGCGCGGGAGAACCAGGCCGCGACGCCGTACGAGCAGCGCGCCATCACAGAACAAGTCGAGGAGCTGCTGATGCTGCTCTGGCGCACGGGCGACATCTTCCTGGAAAAGCCCGACCTGTCGTCCGAGCGGCGCAACGTCATGCACTACCTGCGCCGGGTCTATCCGGACGTGCTGCCTCTGGTGGACGAGCGGCTGGAACAGGCCTGGTCGCACCTCGACTTCGACTCCGACTTGCTCCAGGACCCTGCGGCGCTACCCCGGCTCCGCGTGGGCTCCTGGGTAGGGGGCGACCGCGACGGCCACCCGCTCGTGACGGCAGACGTCACCCGCGACACGCTGGCCAACCTGCGGCGCAATGCCCTGCTGCTCCTCCGGGAACAGCTGACCGACCTGATTCGCCACGTCAGCCTCTCCGACCATCTGCAATCGCCTCCGGACGCCCTGCGTGCCCGCATCGAAGTGACTGCCAACCAGCTTGGCGAGCGGGGCCGCGCCGCCCTGGCCCGCAACCCGGATGAGTCCTGGCGGCAGTGGGTCGGGCTGATGCTGGCCCGCCTCCCCATCGAGCAGCACGCCGACGACGACGGACGGGCGGCGGACGAGGACACCGACTACGCCTCGGCCGACGCTCTCGAAGACGACCTGCGGTTCCTCTACGACGCGCTCGTGGACGTCGGCGCCGAGCGCATCGCGTGGAAGGCGGTGCGGCCCGTCATCCGCAGCGTGCGGACGTTCGGCTTTCACCTGGCCGCCCTCGACGTGCGCCAGAACAGCGGTTTTCACGACCAGGCCGTGGCGCAACTGCTCAATGCTGCCGGATTCGAGGACACCGACTATCCGGCGTGGGACGAGGCGCGGAAGCGCGACCTGCTCAACCGCGAACTGGCCTCGCCTCGCCCGTTCGTGCGCAGCGACCGGTCGGCTGGGCCCGAGGCCGACGCCGTCCTGGCGAGCTACCGCGTCCTCGCCGACCACATCGACCGTCACGGGCCAGACGGCCTCGGCGCCCTCATCGTCAGCATGACGCGCGACGTGTCCGACCTGCTGGCGGTTTACCTCTTCGCCCGCGAGGCCGGCCTCGACGTCGACACGCCCGACGGCCCCGCCTGCGTGCTGCCCGTGGTGCCGCTCTTCGAGACGATCGACGACCTGCGGCGCAGCACCGAGATCCTGCGCGACTTCCTGGAGCACCCCGTCACGCGCCGCAGCCTCGACCTGCAGCGCCAGCGCCAGGGTCGCGCAGCGCCCGTGCAGCAGGTCATGATCGGCTACAGCGACAGCAACAAGGACGGCGGGCTCTTTTCGAGCCTCTGGAACCTGCACCGCGCCCAGGCCGCGCTGGCCCGCGTGGGCGAGGACGCCGGCGTGCGGATCCGCTTCTTCCACGGACGCGGCGGGACGATCAGCCGGGGCGCGGGACCGACGCACCGCTTCATCAAGGCCCTCCCGCCCCGCGCCCTCCGCGGCGACCTGCGCATGACCGAGCAGGGCGAGACGATCGCTCAGAAATACGCCAACCGCATCACAGCGGTGTACAACCTGGAATTGCTGATGGCGGGCGTCACCCGGGCGACGCTGCTGGCCCGGCACGACGGCCAGGACGAGCATCCGCTCACGCCCACGATGGATGCGCTGGCCGAGCGCAGCCGCCAGGCCTACGCGGAGCTCGTCGGCGCCGAGGGGTTCATCACGTTCTTCCGCCAGGCTACCCCCATCGACGCCATCGAGGCGAGCCGCATCGGCTCCCGCCCGGCCCGCCGCACGGGGCGCCAGACGATCGCAGACCTGCGGGCTATCCCATGGGTCTTCAGCTGGGGCCAGGCGCGCTTCTTCCTCTCCGGCTGGTACGGCGTCGGCACGGCGCTGGAGGCGCTGTCCGAGGAAGACCCGGAGGCGTTCGAGCGCGTCCGGGAGCACCTGTTCACGTGGGCGCCGCTGCACTACATCCTGAGCAACGCCGCCACCAGCATCGCCACGTCGGACCCCGCCGTCATGCGCGACTATGCCGACCTGGTCGAGGACGCGGCGGTGCGCGAGCGCATCCTGGAACGGATCCTGACCGAGTGGAAGCGCACGCAACAGATGCTGGAGAGGCTCTACGACGGCCCGCTCGCCGAGCGCCGCCCCAACGTGGAGGCGATGATGCGCCTCCGCCGCAAGGGCCTCCGCCGCCTGCACCGGCAGCAGCGCGACCTGCTCCGCCAGTGGCGCCGCCGCGACACCCTCGACGACGAAGCTCTGGCGACGTTGCAGACGCGCCTGCTGCTCACCGTGAACGCCATCGCCAGCGGCCTGGGCGCCACGGGATGACGCCTGCCCCTGATACCGTTTTCGCCGGGCGATGTCCGTATAGCCGTGGACGTGATGCGTACTGCGTGATGCGTGAGGATGCGCTACTGGCGTGATGGCCCGTGCCTGTCACGAACCAGGCAACACGGCGTGTGATACCAACTCCGGTTCATGCGTTGGTGTATGGAGGGTCGAAAGTGTGAAGGGTTGGAGGAGCGTCACGTCCATACGTCCACACCTACACCCTTCCAACCCCCAATCCGGCCTCGCGGGGCTACGTCATACCACCATGGTTCAGCCGGATTGGGTATGAGATCAGAGATCCCGACTTCACCAATCTGAATGAGTATGACTCCCATCCGTACGGTGGCGGCGCGGCCGTTCAGTCCCCGCGTCCCTCGATGGGCGGAGCGCCTGCCGCCTCCAGCGCCCGTTCGAGCTCCGGCATGACCGTGTCGACGAGCTCCGTCAACTCGGCCTTGAGCGCGGACAGCTCCCGCTGCC
>JAAAOL010000281.1 GCA_009908885.1 Bacteroidota bacterium
CCCGCCGCGCCCGTCCGACGAGCCGATCCTCACGCGCTACCACTGGGGCGAGATCGTGGGCTACGGCGTCGTCATCGCGGGCACCATCCTGGGAGCGTTTGCCCTGGCGTTCACGTGGCTGGAGATGGGCCCGGAGCAGGCCGTCACGGTGTCGTTCCTGACGCTGTCCGTCGCGCGGCTCTTCCACGTCTTCAACATGCGCAATCCCGACAGCGGCCTCCTCCGCAACGAGATCACGCGCAATCCCTTCGTGTGGGGCGCGCTGGTCCTCTGCATCGCGCTGCTGAGCCTGGCCGTCTACGTGACGCCGCTGGCCCGCGTGCTGGAGGTCACCCCGCCGGGCGTCGACGGCTGGCTGCTGGTCTTCGGGGCCAGCCTCGTTCCGGTCCTCGTCGGGCAGGTCTATTTGAAGCTGCGTTCTCGCTGGAAGGACGCGCAGCAGCCCGAGACCCCCTAAGAAGACATCATGCTCAACAGAGCCCGTTTTCGACGCTCGTGCGACGCCGAGTTCATAACACCCTCTAGCGCGCCAGCCGCACGCCGATGAGCCACCACCGGCCCGGCATCGGCGCGCCGAAGACCTCGGTGTAGTCGGTATCGAAGAGGTTGCGCACTTCGGCGGTGAGGGCGAGGCGCTGCCGCCCGAGCGTCAGGGTGTAGCCCGTACGCACGTCGACGACGCTGTAGCTGGCGCCCGTGAGGCGGTCTTTCCAGAGGGCCTGGAGGCCGAGCAGCACCGGCCCGCGCGTGACGGCAGCGCTAGCCTGGACGAGGTGGCGCGCGTTGGTGAGGGCGTACTTGTACTGCACGCCGTCCGCCACCGCGCCCAGGTCGGCGTCGAGCCAGGCGTAGCTGAGGGCGAGGCGCAGGCGCTGCCGCCCGAGGTGCGGCGTCCCTTCGGCGTCCAGTTCGAGGCCGGTCGTCGCTACGTCCAGGATGTTGCGGGCCAGCCACACCGTGTCCGCCGGAGCCAGCTTGGCGTAGTCGATGAGGTCGGTCGTGGTACGGTGGAAGGCCGTCGCGTGCAGGGCGAGCGCCGGGTGCGGAACCACGTCGAGCCCGGCTTCGGCGGTCCAGGCGCGCTCGGCGCGGAGGTCGGGGTTGCCGAGGCTGCGGCCACGCGGGCGCTCCAGCGTGGTGTTGAAGTAGCGCTCGATGTAGTTGGGCGCGCGCACCGCCCGGGCGAGGCCGCCGCGCAGCGTCCATCCGGAGCGCGTGTAGGCGGCATAGAGTTGGGGTGTCACCTCCAGGCCATAGCCGGGATCGGCGTCGGCGCGGAGGCTCCCGTTGACGGTGAGGCGCGGCGCGGCCTGCCAGCGCGCGAGGGCGAAGGCGGCGCCTGCGACGTCGCGGTGCAGCCCCAGGTTGTTGCTATCGATGCCGCGCACCGAGGCGGCCAGGCCCGTCGTCAGGCGCAACGCGGTAGTGGGCGTCCAGCGGCGCAGCGCGTGGGCCGAGAGCAGGCGGCTCGTGTGGTGGTTGGCGGGCGTCTGCGGGTTGTAGACGTACTCGTCCTGATGCTGGCGCGCCGCCACCTGCACGTCCCAGCGGGCCGGACGCAGCCGCACCTGCGCCCACAGCGTCGAGGTCGCCTCGCGGGCCGTGTCGCTGGGGAAGTCGGTGTAGAAGCGATACGCGCTGAAGTCGCGGTCGTCGACTCCGGCGCGGGCGTAGAGCGTCGCGCCCGAAGCGAATGTGTGGGCCACGGCAGCCGTGTGCGCCTGCCGCGTGAAGTCGGTCCGCACCGGGCCGTCCGGGCCGCGCACGACGGCGTCGTCGTCGTTCCGGATCGCTTCGCCGTCGCTGCCCTGCCACGTCGTCGCGCCGCTGACGAGGGTGGAGCTCGTGACGTGGCGGACTGCGGCGTCCGCGTCGTAGAGGGCGTACTGGCCGCCGCGCAGGTGCACGGTGGCATCGGTGCCCGTGCGCCGCGTCGCGCGCTGGTAGAGGCCCGTGTAGGTGAAGAGCTGGATGACGCCGCCCAGGGCGTCGGGGCCGTAGAGCGCCGCCGCCGGGCCGCGCAGCACCTCGATGCGGGCGATCTCAGAGAGCGGAACGGGCAGGTCGGCCAGGAAGTGGCCCGTCATCGGATCGTTGACGCGGGCGCCGTCCAGCAGCACGAGGACGCCATTGAACGTCGAGCCGCGCATCGTCAGGTCGCTCTGCACGCCGAAGCCACCGCGGCTCTGCGCCTCCACGCCGCCCACGGTGCGCAGCAGTTCGTCGAACGAGGTGACCGGCAGCGCGGCGATCTCCTGCGCCGTCCACACCGTCAGGCGCCGCCCCGTCGTGCGCGCGTCGTCGGCACAGCGCGAGGCGGTCACCACGATGCTGTCGGGCAGGACGCCTTCCATCGTGGGCTGTTGCGCGGGGGCGGGCGCCGCGAGGGCGAGGCCGAGGAGTAGAAAAAAGGCGAGAAGAGCGAAACGCATCGCACCGAAAACACGCTGAGACGGACAAGGTATGCGTCGGCCCAAGCTACAGGCTGCATCGGTGTGATACTTGAAACGCTCGTCAATTCAGTGTAGGACGCTGCCTCGCATAAAAAACGCGCCCCACGACCAGGCCGTCATGGGGCGCGTCTCCGGAGTAGTATTGGGGATTGTCGTCTTACTGGCCGCCTCCGCCTTGCTGCTGGGGGGCGCCTTGCTGGGCCTGGGCCGGGCGCACGAAGTACCCTGCGACTTTCCACGCGTCATTTTCGCGCATCATCAGGACGACCTCTTGCGCCTGGGTTTTGGCGAAGTCCGACACGTACTGCACCACGACGTACTCGCCCTCGGGGGCGTTCGGCAGCTGGGTCGTGTAGCGTGCGCCCTGGAGGGTGCGCTCATTCAGCGCGCCCGCCTGCGACTCGACGCCCAGGAGGCCCTGCGCCCACCGCTCGGACGTGACCTGCTCTTGCAGCATCTCGGAGGCTTCTTCGTAGCTCTTGGTGTATTCGCTCTCATCGACGTAGACGAGCCAGTCCTCGGCGGCTTGCTTGGCGGCCTCGGCCTTCTCGGATTGTTCAGCAGTCGGAGCGTCCGGCGTCGGCGTCTGCTGTTGCGCCTGCGCGGGCAGAACGAGGAGCGCCAGGAGCAGGAGGAGGCCAGCGCCGCGCATGATGGTCGTAGAAGTCATGAGGTGGGTTGGTTCGATAGAGAAATCAGCGGAACGCCGCCGAAACCTCAGGCAGAGACCACCACGACGCCGTGCAGGTACACGGAGCGCCTCCAGCATTGATCCGAGCACGGGCGCTACACGGTTCGGCTGCACGTGCAGGCTACACGATGCGGTCCGGGTCGGGCGCGATGACGGGGCCGCGGTAGCGGAAGACGGTCTGGAGCAGCCTGGTCACCGTGGCCGACTGCTTGCGGGCGTACCACTGGTCGGCGGCGCGGCGGGCGGCGAGGCCGTAGCTGGGGTACGGGTGGATCGTGTCGGCGAGGTGGCGGAGCGTGACGCCGTTTTTCATCGCCACGGCGTACTCGCTGATGAGCTCGCCCGCACTCGCGCCGAGCACGTCCGCACCCAGGATCTTGCCGTTCCACGCCTTCGCATACACCTTGATGAGGCCGGTCGTCTGGCCCTCGGTGATGGCCCGGTCCACCTTGGTGTACGGGAAGCGGTAGATCTCATACGACGTGCCCGCCTCGTCCAGCTGCTGCCGCGTCGCGCCGACGTGGCCCAGTTCGGGGTCGGTGTAGGTGACCCACGGCACGTGGTCCGCGTCGATGGTGGAGGGCAGTTTCAGGAGGGCGTTGGTCACCGCCACCTTGGCCATGTGCTCGCTCATGTGGGTGAACTGGTAGCGCCCCGTGACGTCGCCCACGGCGTAGATGTGGCGCTGACTGGTGCGGCAGCGGTCGCTGACGGTGATGCCGCGCGCGGAATAATCCACGCCCGCCGCGTCCAGGCCGAGCCCGTCCACGTTGGCGCGGCGGCCCGTGGCCAGCAGCAGGGCGTCCGCCTCGACGGTCTGCGTGGTGCCACCGACCTCCGCTTCGACCGTGATCGTGCCGTCGTCGGCCTGGCGGATGCGCTGCACGTCCGCGCCGAAGACGTACCGCACGCCCTCGTCCTCCAGCACCTCCCGCAGCATCGTCGTCAGTTCGGCATCGTCGCGCGAGAGGATGCGGTCGCCGCGTTCGAGGACGGTGACCGTGGTGCCGAGCCGGGTGAAGGCCTGCGCCATCTCGGTCCCGATCGGGCCCGCGCCGACGATGGCGAGGCGCTCCGGCTGCGCGGTCAACTCGAAGAGCGTCTCGTTGGTCAGAACATCCACGTCGTCGACGCCGTCGATGGGCGGCACGAAGGCGCTGGCGCCCGCCGCGATGATGACGTAGCGGCTGCTGATGCGCTCCGTCCCGTCGTCTCCCGCGAGGGCGATGGTGTGCGGGTCGACGAATCGGGCCGCACCGAAGCGCACGTCGATGCCCATGTCCTCGTAGATCTCTGGCGCATCGGCGTCCGCGTAGACCTCCTCCCGGATCGCCCGCATCCGCGCCATGAGCGCGCCGAAGTCGAACGCCGCGGGCTGGTCGACGAGGCCGTAGCGGCTGGCGTGGCGCATCTGGTGGGCCACCTTCGCGCTGTGGAGCAGCGTCTTGCTCGGCACGCAGCCGGTCCACGTGCAGTCCCCGCCCAGGCGGTCGCGCTCCACCATCAGCGTCTTGGCTCCGAAGCTGGCACTGATGCCAGAGGCCGTCAGCCCGGCCGCGCCCCCGCCGATGACGAGCATGTCGTAGTCGTGAGCCATGGGAGCGCAGGGCAGGACGATGAACGGGGGCGGGTCAAGGCGCAGGATCGGCCAGTTCCTGGCGGATCTTCTGGATCGTCACATAGACGCCGCCGGCGATCATGGCCCCGACGACGCCATAGACCCAGAGCGGAATATTCTGCCCGGCGATGAGCAGATAGAGATAGGCTGAGACGAAGAAGAAGGCCGTCGACAGGGCAGGCACGAGGATGGGCCGCTGTTGCCGCAGGTTGCGGATCAGCCAGGCGAGGCTGACGGTGAAGAACGGAATGGCCCCGACGTAGATGCTGCCGAAGATGAGCGGGTTGACGCCGTACTGCGCGCCGAGGCCCAGAAACCAGTCGTGAAGCATCTCGAACATGATCGTCGGCTCCGCGCAGGGAGCGAAGGGAAGGCTGACGGATGAGTACGCGCGATGGGCAGCAGCGTTACAGCCGAGCGGCCGTCTTGGATCCGCCCGGTGCGTGGCGTAGGTTGTGCGCTCTGCTATACGAACACATCGAGACTTCTGTCCCATGGCCTGGATCGACGTCATCCCCGAGGCCGACGCCACCGGCGACCTCCGCGCCGCCTACGACGCCATCGCCCGGCAGCGCGGCAAGCTCTCCAACATTTTGAGTGTGGGAGTGTGGGGGCGTGGGAGAGCGGGGGCGTGAGGATTCTGGGTCACGGACCACGCACCACGGACCACGCATCACGCACCACGCACCACGAAAAAAGCCCCACCCCGGCGGTGCGGAGTGAGGCTTCGGCCCCTGAGGGCGGGCAGAGCGGCGGGTGTTAGGCGTGGTAGAACGTCTCCCGCACGATCTGGCCGTCGTCCCATTCCTGGACGGCGACCTGGTGGTACGTCATGTCGCCCCAGTCCTCGTGGGTGTAGTCGAAGAACCACTCGATCATGGCGACGTCTTCCTTCTCGTTGAC
Source organism: Bacteroidota bacterium (assembly GCA_009908885.1). GTDB lineage: Bacteria > Bacteroidota > Rhodothermia > Rhodothermales > JAAAOL01 > JAAAOL01. Next base: position 5,666 of record JAAAOL010000281.1, read on the forward strand.
AGCGACGCTCTTGACCTCGGCGCCGCGGAACTCGGTCAGACCATTGACGAACGCCTCTTCGTACGCGCGGCATTCGTCCTTGCCCTCACGGACGTCCTGGTGGTTGTCGCTCATCACGACGTCGTCGGCGTAGAACTTCTCGAACGCATCGAGAATCTCGCCCTGCAGGATCATGGCGTTCAGTTCGTCGACATTGGCGCGGATACTGCTCATGGTGGATCTAGGGGTTGGGTGAGTATCGTTCGACAGAATGTGTGATGTATAATTGTTTGAACAATTAATGTTGCAGCGTAATGCAACGAAGCGGCAACATCGATTCGGCCTGAAGGCGTTTCGTCTCGTATCTTCCGAACTCATCGTGCCCCGCTTGCCCTGGCTATCCCTGGACTGCCATGCCCCTGCCTGACCTGACTGCTGAGACGCTGCGCACGGCGCCGCTGGCCCGCGCCGAGACGATTCCCTCCAGCTGGTACGTCGATCCCCGGATGCACGCGTTCGAGCAGGACGCCGTCTTCGCCCGGACGTGGCAGCTCGTGGGCCACGTCGGCCAGATGCCGTCCGCGGGCGACTACCTGACGGCGGCGGTCGCGGGCAACCCGGTCGTGGTTGTGCGGGACCGGGACGATGGGCTGCGGGCGTTCTACAACGTGTGCCGCCACCGGGGCGGGCCGCTCGCCACCGCGCGCTGCGGCCACGCGCGGATGCTCCAGTGCCAGTACCACGGCTGGACGTACCGCCTGGACGGCAGCCTGCGGGGCGTCCCGCGCTTCGATCGCACCGAGCTGTTCGACAAGCGGGACTACGGCCTCGTGCCGCTCGCCGTGGATACCTGGCAGGGACTCGTCTTCGTCCGCCTGGAAGATGGTGCGGGAAGCGAGATTCCGCCGTTGCTCGACGTGGTGGACGGCATCGCAGGTCGCATCGCGCCGCTGCGGCTCGACCGGCTGCGCTTCGCCCGGCGCGTCACCTACGATGTGGCCTGCAACTGGAAGGTCTACGTGGACAACTACCTGGAAGGTTACCACCTGCCGCTCGTCCACCCGGAACTGTGCGACCGCCTCGACGTGCGCGGCTACACGACCGAGACGTTCCGCTGGTACTCGCTCCAGCACAGCGGCCTGCGCGGAGGCGGGGACGGCTACTACGGCACCGACGCCTCGGACGACGACGCAGCCTACTACTACTTCCTCTTCCCGAACGTCATGCTCAACATCCTGCCCGGACGGCTGCAGACGAACATCGTGGAGCCCGTCGCGGCGTCGCGCTGCCGGGTCCACTTCGACTATTTCTACACCGATGGTGCATCCGAGCAGCGCATCGATGAGGACGTGGCCTTCAGCGACCGGGTGCAGCAGGAGGACGTCGACATCTGCGAGCACGTGCAGCGCGGCCTCGCCTCCCGCGCCTACGACCGGGGGCGCTTCTCGGTGGAGGCCGAGGCAGGCGTCTATCACTTTCAGTGTTTGTTGAAGGACGCTTACCGCGCTGCGCTCGACCAGGAGGACGTCCGCACGGAATCCGGCGTGGAGGGGAACTGATGCCGCGAAGAGCGACGACCGAGCCGATGCCGCGCTACCTCACGCCCGCGATTTTCGACGGGATGCCGCAGGTAGTGGCGGGCTTCAGCACGCGCCGGGGCGGGACGAGCGCGCCGCCGTACGACAGCCTGAACCTGAGCCTCAGTCCGGACGACGAGGCCGATGCTATGCGCGCGAACCGCCGTCGCCTGTTCGAGCAGGTCGGGTTCTCGGTGGACGACCTTGCCCTCGCCGGGCAGGTGCATGGTGCCCGTGTGGAGCACGTGACCGCGCCAGGCCTGTATCGAGGCGTGGATGGCCTCGTGACGGCCACGCCGGGCGTGCTCCTGTGCATCACCGCCGCCGACTGCGCCGCCGTGCTGCTGGCCGACGCCGGAGCCGACGCTGAGGCGGGCGTCGTCGGGGCGTGCCATGCCGGGTGGCGGGGTACGGTCGCGCGCATCGTGCCGACGACGGTCGCGCAGATGCAG
>JAAAOL010000324.1 GCA_009908885.1 Bacteroidota bacterium
CTCCATCACGAGAAGCGGGGCCTTCTGGCGTGTACCCGGTACGGGATTCGAACCCGTGTTACCGGCGTGAAAGGCCGGCGTCCTAACCACTAGACGAACCGGGCACAAAAGGGGCGTCGATGGGGTGACCGAGGGGAATTGAACCCCCGACCTCCAGGGCCACAACCTGGCGCTCTAACCGACTGAGCTACGGTCACCGTGGTAAAAACAGGATTCGGAATGTAGATCTTTCAACGCGTGGATGCAAGACGAACGATCCGGGCACGGGATGAACTTTATGTGGATCACTCAGCGGATGATCGCCACCTTTCCGTACGCCGTCCCTTCTCCGTTCTGCCCGATGGCGACGACGATGTAGACGCCCGATGGCACCAGCTCCTGCTGCCGGTCGCGCCCGTCCCAGCGAGCCCGTCCGCCGCGTGCCGGGAACTGCGCTACCACCTCGCCGTGCGGCGCCACGATGCGCACGTCCGTCTCTTCCACGAGCCCTTCGATGAAGACCTCCGGCGTCGCGCCCTCGCGGACGCGTAGTGGATTGGGGTAGACCAGCAGATCGCCCACCTCCGGCGCGGGCGCCAGGGCGTCGCTCTGGTAGCTGATGAGGCCCTGGTCGGTGGCGAAGAAGACGTCGCCCGTGGTGGCCCGCACCGTGACGGCGACGACCGTGTTGGAAAAGAGCGGCGAGTTCTCTGCTGTAAACTGCTCGGCGATCTCGAAGCCGCCCTCCCGCTGCTGCACGAGGAACGCCCCCGTGTTGGTGGCCATCCAGAGGCGATTGGCCGGGTCGACGGCGACGTCGTTGATCTGGAGGCCATTCAGCAGAAACGGGTTCTCGCCGGGGGCGAAGTCGGCGCGCTGCGGGATGATGGGAATGGCCGAGGGGTCTTGCGCAGCGACGCGGCTGCTGATGACGTAGGCCGGGCCGTCGTCGGTGGCCAGCCAGATGCGCCCCTCGCGGTCCTCGGCCAGCGCGTTGATCTGGGTGCTGGGCAGGCCCGTTCCCTGCGAGGCCGTCTGGTTGATGAACCGGCACACGTCGTCACTCGGATCAGCCGGGTCGGTGCCGTCGTCCAGCACGAGCACGCCGGTCGTCAGCTGAAAGTTGCCGGGGTTGACGACGAGGATCCACTTCTGCCCGAACGCGTCGACCAGGATTTGGCCGAGGACCGACGCGGCGGCCAGCCCCTGGCAGCGCGGGGGCGGCAGGCCGGCCCAGACGCCGTCGGGCGTGCGGACGTGCAGCGGGCGCGCCGCCTCCCGGTTGGCGACCCAGAGCGTGCCGTCGCTCTCGGTGCCCAGCCCGGTCGTCGGGACGAAGTCGGCCACGACGGGGCGGAGCGAGGAGTTGTCCGGGCCGTAGGGCTGCACCGTACCGTCGGGTGTCACCTGGACGATGCCGTCGCCCGGCGAGGCGGCCCACAGCGTACCCTCCGGCGCGGCGTGGACGAGCGTGTAGCTGTCGCTGTCGAGCGCGTCGACGAAGCGCTGGAGGTAGTCGGTCCACGTGCCGTCGGGCGCGAGGCGGTAGAAGCCGCCCACGGCGGCCCCCTGCGCGGTGGCGGCCCAGAGGGTGCCCGCGTCGTCCGTCGTCAGGTCGCCGAACGTACCGCTGAACGGGCCTTCCGGAGCCAGGTCCTGCTGCGTCACCGTGGGCGCCCCGTCCGGCGGCGCGTCGATCACCGACAGGCCATCCTGCACGCCGCCGACCCACACGGTGGCGCCGGACGTCAGGACGATGCTGTTCAGCTCATTGAAACCGCCGACGTTTATCGTGACGCGGTCCTGCGCATCGAGGGCAAACAGCCTGAAGCGATCCACACCTAGCACCTGCCCGTCGCGCACGGCGAGGTCGGGCACGGCTCGGGTGGTGACGCCCACGTCCCGGTACGTGCCGCCCGCCTCGCGGACCACGAGCCCGCCCTCGGTCCCCGCATAGAGCCGCCCCTCCAGCACGGCGAGGGCGAGCACCTCGGCCTGGGCCAGCGATCCGGTGTCGACCTCGACGTCGGGCAGTCCTTCCTGCTCGACGGTCCAGGTGGAGGGGTCCTGCAGGTTGGTCGCGTCCAGCGGGGCATACGCCACGCCGCCTTCCGTCGCCGCCCACAGGCCGGGCCCGCCGTCCGGCAGCGGCGCCACCGTCACGTCGTAGACCACCGAGGCCGGAGCGAGCGTGCCGAGCTGGCTGTACGTGTCGCGCACCTCGCCGCGCACCGGGTCGAACACGACGATGCCGAACGAGGTGGCGACGAACAGCGAGTCGCCGTTGATGACGAGCCGGTTGATCTCGCGCGCCGTGAAGCGGTCGCTGCGCTCGATGTCGAAGAAGGTCTCGACGGCGCCGCTCGTCAGGTTCAGCCGGTCGATGACGCCGTCCGCGTAGCCGATCCACACACTGCTGCGCGCTGCGTCCACGGCGATGGCCCGCGCGCTCACGCCGTGCAGCCCGCCGACGGCCGTGTAGCGGGTGAACGTGCCCGCGTCGATCTGATAGCTGAACACGCCGCCCGCCGTCGCGGCCCAGACGGCCTCGCTCGATGCGTCCAGCGCCTGCACCTCGCGCATGGAGGTGTGGGCCGTCCACCGTCCCTGTGCGGACGCGTCGGCCACGACCAGCAGCAGAAAAAGCCCCAGTATCGCGGCGACCTGCCCCACTCCCCCGAAAGGCGCCCTGCGATTCCATCCGCGCGCCAGCATGCCCCGTCTATCCATCATAGTCTTCCTCAGTGTGCCCTACGGATGCGCCCTGCCGCTCCCGGCAGCAACACGCGGCGAACAACGATGCCGTACCGATGCGTCGATGGGCACGTCGGGGTTGGTGGATAGATGACGAGCGGGCAGCGGCGGGTCAGTCGGCGCCGTCCACCTGGCGCAGCACGTCCACCATCTCGATGGCCGCGACCGCCGCTTCGGCGCCCTTGTTGCCCGCCTTGGTGCCGGAGCGCTCGATGGCCTGCTCGATGGTGTCCGTCGTGATGATGCCGAGGATGATGGGCACGCCGGTGTCCATCGCGGCGCGGGTGATGCCGCTCGCCGCCCCGTTGGCCACGATCTCGAAGTGGTAGGTGGCGCCCCGGATGACGACGCCCAGGCAGATGATGGCGTCGTAGTCGCCCGACGCGGCCATGCGCTTGGCGACGAGCGGGACCTCGTAGGAGCCCGGGCACCACGCCACGGTCACGGCGTCCATGTCGGCCCCGTGCCGCCGGAGCGCGTCGAGCGCGCCGTCGAGCAGCTCTTTGGTGATGAAATCGTTGAAGCGGCTCGCCACGAGGCCGAAGCGGGCATCGCCCGCCACGAGGCGGCCTTCTATCATCGTAGGCATAGGAACGGAGGACAAAACGGTAGATGGATGAGAACCTCTCGGACGGAGGGCGGGCCGTCACCCGGTAGTACCCGCCAGACGGCGTCAGTGCGTAACGGACGCCCCGGCGGGCCGGGCGCGGTCGACCCAGGCGTACGGCACGGCGACCTGTCCGAAGCGGGCGTCGTCGCTCGGGTGGAAGCCATGATAATCCGAGCCGCCCGTCTCGATCAAGCCAAAGTCGCGTGCAATCCGGCGGTAGTAGCGCGTCAGCATGGCATCGTGCGAGGGGTGGAGGGTTTCGAGGCCGTCCAGCCCGGCGCGGATCAGCGTCATGACGGTGGCGTCGCTCGTCCAGTGGCCGGGGTGGGCCAGCACGCCGATGCCGCCCGCCGCGTGCAGCATGGCGAGGGCGTCGCGGGCCGGAAAGCGCGGCTTGGGTACGCAGGCTGGGCCGTCGTCGCCGAGGTACTGGTCGAACGCCGTCGCCGGATCCTCCACGAAGCCGCCCTCCACGAGAGCCTGCGCCACGTGCGGCCGCCCGATGGCCGGCCCTTGCGCCTGGGCGGCGACGGCTTCCCACCGCAGCGGGACGCCGAGGGCGTTCAGCCGCTCGACCATCGCCTGCGCCCGGTCTCGCCGCGCGTCCTGGAACGCCGCGAGGTGCTCGCGCAGGGCCGGATGCGCCGGATCGAAAAAATAGCCGAGCAGGTGTACCTCTTCGTCGCCGACCGTCGTACTCAACTCGACCCCCGCGACGACCTCGACGCCGAGGCGGGTCCCTTCGGCCTGGGCCGGAGCCACACCCTCCACGGTGTCATGGTCCGTCACTGCCAGGGCGCGCAGCCCGCGCTCGTGCGCCAGCGCCACCAGCGCCTCGGGCGTGAGGCGCCCGTCGGAGCAGCGGGTATGCGTATGGAGATCCGCGCGGTCGGTCATGCGTTGGCAACGCCGTAACAGTGGAGGTCCTCCGTCTCCCCAACGGAGACGGGCGTCGCTACAACGCGCAGGCCGCCGTTTGGTTTGCCTGCGAGTCGCCGTCAGATCAAACCCCACGCCCCCTCTCGCGTTAACGATGATCGCGCCATTCGCCCGATTGTATCTTCGCCCAGGTTTTTTCGCTCAGGTTATGGAACGCATGTGGAGCCCCTGGCGCTCGCAGCACATCGACCGGATGAGCACGGCGCCCATCCGCGACGACGACGAGCAGTCGCTCTTCGCCCGGCTGGCGGCAGAGGACCGCGACGAAGACAACCTGATCCTGTGGCGTGGCGAGCACGTCTTCGTCATCATGAACCTGTATCCGTACAACAACGGGCACCTGATGATCATTCCGTTCCGCGAAGTGGCCGACTACGAGGACCTGACGACGGACGAGCAGCTGGCGATCGCGCAGGCGACCGAGCGCTGCATCCGCTGGCTGCGAGCGGCCCTGCACCCCGAAGGCTTCAACGTGGGGATGAACCTGGGCCGCGCCGCCGGAGCGGGCCTGCCGCGCCACCTGCACGTCCACGTCGTGCCCCGCTGGAGCGCCGACACCAACTTCATGGCCACGGTGGGCGACACGAAGGTCATCCCCGAGGCGCTGCGCCAGACGTACCACAAGCTGCGCACCGTCATCGCTGAGGAGACGCCGTCCTCCTGACTCACCTGCTCGCTGCGCCCTTCGACGCTTCCACCTGCTCTCGCCCGCTCTACCGCGTTCCGCATGTCGACTGACTCCCATGATGCCGCCGCGGCCCTCGGCCCCTCGCCGAACGGCACGCCCCCTGCGGACGGTGCGTCGATCTCGCTCGGGCGGGTGCTGTGGCCGCTGGGCCTGAGCCTGCTGGTGCTGGGCGCCATCGGCTACTTCACCTTCGAGCCGGAGCCGTTCCGGCGGATGGTCAACGAGCTGAACGGCTGGCTCCTGGCGGCGGCGGTCGGCACGGTGGTGCTGCGCGTGCTCTTCGGCGGGTGGCGGCTGCACCACGTCTCGCACGGCAGGCTGGGCCCGGCGGGCGGCATCCGGGGGCAACTCGCCTGGGACTTCTTCTCGAACGTGACGCCCTCCACCATCGGCGGCGGCCCCATCGCGGCGGCCTACCTGGCGCGCGACCGGGGCATCCCCTTCGGCTCGGCGACGGCGCTCATCCTCTTTTCGATGCTGCTGGACCAGTTCTGGTTCGCCCTGTCGATCCCCTGCATCCTGGTGGCCGGGTTCTACTTCGAGATCATCCCGGCCTCGCTGGGCGCGACAGGGGCGTGGACGTTCACGCTCTATTTCCTCGGCCTGATGGTGTGGGTCGTCATCTTCAGCTACGCGACGCTCTTCCGGCCCGAGCTGCTGGAGAAGCTGGCCGACCGCGTCTTCCGCCTGCGCTTCCTGCGTCGCTTCCACGAGCGGGCCCTCCGCGAGATGCGCCAGCTCCGCCACCGTGCGCGCATCCTGCGGTCGCAGTCGCTGGGCTTCTACCTGAAGGGCTTCGCGCTGACGCTGGCCACCTGGCTGAACCGCTACGTGCTCGTCGTCTTCATCATCTGGAGCGTCTACCCGGACGTGGACAAGGTGGTCACCTTCCTCCGCTCCATCGCCCTCACGCTCGGCTCGCTCATCCTGCCCACCCCCGGCGGCTCCGGCGGCCTGGAAGGGCTCTACGCCCTCTTCATGGGCCCGCCCCTCATGCCCGAGGCGCTCGTCGCCCCCACGCTGCTCACCTGGCGCGTGCTGGGCTACTACATCTTCATCGCCCTCGGGGCCTTCCTCTCCACCCATGGCATCCACAAGTCCTTCCGCCGCATGACGGCCTCGGGCGACGGCTCCGACGGCGAGACGGAGGACCCCGCCGCCTCTCGGACGCCCGCGCTCCCGAAGTCGGAGCCCGCCGACTGACCACGCTCCTGCTCCTCGTCACCCTGAGTACGCCCTATGTCCCTCACCCAACACCGCACCCAGATCGACGAGTACGACTTCCGCAGCCTGCACCCCCGCGTGCGGTTCGGAACGGCCAGCGACCGGTACGCGGGATGGATCGGCCAGATCTATCCGGAGCGCTACGCGACGAAGATCAAGAGCCGGACGCGGCGGCTGGGCGGCGAGACGTACGAAGAGCGCACGCTGCCGGTCGCCTCGGTGGCCGACTACTTCGAGCACTTCGGCGTGCTGGAGCTGGACTTCACCTTCTACCGTCCACTCCTGGACGCCGACGGCGAGCCGTCGAACACGCTGTTCGTCCTCCAGCAGTACGCCGAGCATGCCCCAGACGGCGCCCGCTTTCTGCTGAAGGCGCCGCAGACCTACTTCGCCCGCACGCTCCGCCGCAGCCGGGGCGGCGAGACGCGCTACGTGGACAACGCCGAGTTCCTGAACGCCGAGGCGTACGTCCGCCAGTTTCACGAGCCCGCGCAGCGCGTGCTGGGCGACCGCCTCGTCGGCTTCATCTTCCAGCAGGAGTACCAGCGCGTCCGCGAGAGCCCGAGTCCGGAGGAGAACGTGGCCGAGCTGGACGGCTTCTTCAGCACCATCCCGGGCGACGTGCAGGCCCACCTCGAACTGCGTTCCGAGCATCTGCTCGCCCCGCCCTACTTCGGCTGGCTGGAGGATCGCGGCCTCGGCTTCGTCTTCAGCCACTGGACCTGGCTGCCCCCCATCCGCGACCAGTGGCGGCTGTGCGGCGAGCGCTTCACGGCGGCGAATGGCGAGGTCGTCGCCCGCCTGCTTACCCCGCGCGACGTGAAGTACGCCAAGGCGTATGCGGCGGCCTATCCGTTCGACCGGGCCGTGCCCGAGATCGCCGAGACGCAGCAGGCCCGCGACATGGTGCTGGACGCGACGGCGCTCATCTTCCAGGCCCAGAAGCAGCAGGCCACGCTCAACCTCATCGCCAACAACCGCGCCTGGGGCAACGCGCCCGCCCTGGCCCAGGCCATCGCCCATCGCATGGTGGACGAGGTGGAAAAACGGCAGGGTGAGAGTGGGTGAATGCGGGAAAGGGAGAGCGGGTGAGGGGGAGTGGTTGAGACAGACGCCCCACCTCTCCCTTTCTCCCGCTCTCCCACTCCCCCGCTCTCATCAAGAACGCTCGACCAGGTGCATGATCGAGAACGTGGCCCCCTGCGGGTCGTCGATGACGGCGAAGCGCCCGACGTCGGGGATGTCCGTGGGGGGAACGCAGACTCTGCCGCCGAGGGCCTCCACCTGCTCGGCAGCGGCGTCGACGTCCTCCACGGCGAAGTAGGTCATCCAGTGCGAGGGCATGTCGCCCCACTCCTCGGTCATCTGCATCATGCCGCCGGACGGGTGGTGCTCGTCGCGCATGAAGGAGGTGTACGGACCGTGGTCCATCTCTTGCGTCTGGGCGCCCCACCCGAAGAGG
>JAAAOL010000340.1 GCA_009908885.1 Bacteroidota bacterium
TGGCGCAGAAGAAGTTCGGCTGGCTGCCGCCGGAAGTCATCCAGCTCGTGGCCGACACGCTGGAGATGCCCTACGCTCAGGCTTACGGCGTGGCGACGTTCTACACGCAGTACTACAAGGCGCAGATGGGCAAACACGTCCTGGACGTGTGCACCTGCTTCTCGTGCCAGGCGTGCGGCGGCTACGACATCCTGCACTACCTGGAGGAGACCCTCGGCATCCACGCGGGCGAGACGACCGAGGACGGCCAGTTTACGATCCAGGAGGTCGAGTGCCTGGGCGCGTGCGGCTCGGCGCCGATGCTGCAGGTGACCAACGGCCCGTACGTGCACAACCTGACGCCGGAGAAAGTCGACCAGCTCATCGAGGACCTGAAGCAGGACAAGCTGCCGCCGTTCGTCTCCGTGACGTTGCCGCAGGACGAGGACGAACTGGGCGGCAACCGCCGCTCGGACGCGGAAGCCATCGACGCCTACCAGACGCCGCCGGTGGCTGAGTCGGTCCGGTAACACCACTACACCCGTCGAGCCATGCAGTTGCCCCGTTCACGACAGCCGATGCCGCTCATCGCGGAGCGCCGCGCGCGGGAGGCCGCGCACGCGCTGAAGGCCTCCGAGGTGGCGTCCGTCTCCGCCCGAAAACAGTCCTCGCCGCGACCGTCGCCGGAGGAGCGCCCGCCCGCCGCCCTGACGCGCCGCGAGCGCAAGGTCAAAGCCATCCTGCTGAAGGAGCTGGAGCGCCTCAACGGCAAGCAGTGGGGCAGCGGCCTGACGTATGCCGAGAAGCAGCACCTGGACAAGACGCTCAGCGTCGACTACATCGACGAGGAGCTGGCCAAGATGCGGAGGCAGCAGAAGTGGCTGCCGCGCCTGCTCTGGGGCACCGCCGCCGTCTTCGTGCTGCTCGCGGCCATCGGCCTGTGGGACGCCTTCGTCCGAGGTGGTCCCGTCGAATGGGAGGATCTGGTCTTCGTCCTGCCCGCCCTTTCGGGCATCATCAGCCCGTTCATCCAGCTGCGGGCGCTGCGGCGCAAAATCTTCATCTACGAGGCCCTGCGTGAGCTGAGCGATGCCGACGAGGTCGACGTCACCCTCGACCGCGCCGTGCGGGAGGCCGATGCCCTCATCGAACGTATCGTAGACCGCGAACTCGAACTGACCGAGGACGCCCCGCTGCGTCGGCGGGCGCTGCGCAACTGACGAGACGATCTCCAGGACGATGGAAGCCATCCAGACACATCGATGGACGCGCCGCGAGTACGAGCGGATGGGCGAGACCGGCATCCTCGCCCCGGATGCGCGTACCGAACTCATCGACGGAGCAATCATCGAGATGAGCCCGCAGAGCAGCTACCACGCCGCGACGGTGTCTCTAGCACAGGAGACGCTGCGCCATGCCTTTGGCGACGGCTACACGGTGCGCGTCCAGCTTCCGCTTGCCCTTGGCGCAACGAGTGAGCCCGAGCCGGACCTCGCCGTCGTGCCCGGAACGCCCCGGGACTACGTCGAGGCCCACCCGGCGGAAGCTGCACTCGTCGTCGAGGTGGCCGACACGTCGCTCGACTTCGACCGGAGTCGCAAAGCAGCGGTATACGCCCGGGCGGCTCTTGCCGACTACTGGATCATCAACCTGCGCGACCACTGCGTGGAGGTCTACCGCGACCCGCGCGGTGGGCTGTACGGCGCGAAGCAGACGCTGGCCTCCGGCGAGGTGCTGGCGCCGCTGGCCCGTCCCGAGACGCCCATCGCCGTCGCCGACCTCCTCCCGTAATCGCCCCCTGAAGAGTCCTTAACGCGACCGAGATAAAGCATGGAAGCAACGAACGGAACACCGACCTCGAAGGCGGGCGACTGGCGCAGTTACGAACGCGTCCTCCTGCCGCCGGTCAAGGACCTGCACCGGCTGGAGGTCTACGAGAAAAACGGCGGCTACGAGGCCCTGCGCGAGGTGCTGACGGACGACGACTGGGACCCGGGCGCCGTCACCGACGAGGTGAAGAAGAGCAACCTGCGCGGACGCGGCGGGGCCTGCTTCGCCACGGGGCTCAAATGGAGCTTCATGCCGGAGGTGGACGACCGCCCTCGCTACCTCTGCTGCAACGCCGACGAGAGCGAGCCGGGCACCTTCAAGGACCGGCAGCTCATGGAGTACAACCCGCACCTGCTCTTCGAAGGCATCCTCATCGCCAACTACGCGATGTCGATCACCACGTGCTACCTCTACGTCCGGGGCGAATACTCGGACTGGATCATGCACATGGAGCGCGAGTTGGCCAAGCTCTACGAGAAAGGCTACGTCGGCGAGCAGATCATGGGCACCGACTTCACGACCGACATCGTGATTCACAAGGGCGCGGGCGCCTACATCTGCGGCGAGGAGACGAGCCTGATGGAGAGCCTGGAAGGCAAGCGCGCCTATCCCCGGATCAAGCCGCCCTTTCCCGCGCAGAAGGGCGTCTGGGGCTACCCGACGACGATCAACAACGTGGAGACGCTGACCTGCGTCCCGCTCATCATCGAACGGGGCGGCGACTGGTACGCCGACATCGGCGCGGAGAAGCACCCCGGCCCGGTGCTCTACGGCATCTCTGGCCATGTCAACCGGCCCGGCGTCTACGAATACCCGACCGGCATGCTGATGACCGACCTCATCTACGAGGTCGCGGGCGGCATCCGGGGCGGCAAGGAGCTGAAGGCCGTCGTCCCCGGCGGCTCGTCGGTCCCGGTGCTGCGCGCCGACATGATCGAGGGCGTGACGATGGACAACGAGACGCTCCGCGAGGCGGGCTCCATGATGGGCACCGGCGGCATGCTGGTGCTCGACGAGGACACCGACATGGTGAGCTTCCTGCGCCGCATCACCCACTTCTACCACCACGAGAGCTGCGGTCAGTGCACGCCGTGCCGCGAGGGCACCGGCTGGCTCGAAAACCTCGTGACCCGCATCGACGAGGGCGAGGGCAACCTGCGCGACCTCGACCTGCTGCTCGACCTCTGCACGCAGATGGAGGGCCGCACCGTCTGCGCCCTGGCCGACGCCGCCGCCTGGCCCGTCCGCTACACCATCGAGCGCTTCCGCGACGAGTTCGAAGCCAAGTGCTCGCCCAGCGTCTTCGCCACCGGCGACGGCGCCGACGCCGAAGCCATCCCCGCTACCTGACCTGATGCCCCCTCCGATGAAATTCAACACGCTTTTTCTGATCCTCGCGCTCGCGCTGGCGGCCTGCCAGCCCACGCCCGAGCAGCCGCCCGCTGACGACGCGTCGACTGAGACGGCTCCCGCCGCCACGGCCGACTACGAGCCCTTTGGCGACGCCGTCACGCCGGACGAGGCCGTGCCCGTCGCCACCGTGGCCGCGGACCCGAGTCCCTACGTCGACCAGACCGTGAAGCTGGAAGGCACCGTCGCCGAGGTGTGCCAGATGAAAGGCTGCTGGTTCACGCTCCAGGCGCCGCAGGGCCGCAACGTGCGCCTGATGGTGCCCCGCGACGCGGACGGCAACTACGTCTTCACCATGCCGAAAAACATCAGCGGCCGCACCGTCATCGTGGAGGGCACGCTGACCGAGGAGACGCTCTCCGAGGAGACGCAGCGCCACCTCGCCGAGGACGCGGGCGAGCCCATCGAGGGCACAGTCGCCCCGCGCACCGAGCTGCAGATGATTCCACAGGGCGTTTTGCTCGAGCGGTCATAACACTTCGGTTTTCTAGTTCCTGGTTGTTCGTTACTGGTTGACACGAAGCGACGGCGCAGCAACCAGTAACCAGCAACCCATTAACCAGCAACCCGACATCCCCCATGCCCCAGGTTACCATAGATGGAACGGCCATCGACTACGAGGGCCAGCACAAGCTCCTGCAGCTGTGCCTGGACCACGGCGTCGAGCTGCCACACTTCTGCTACCACCCGTCCATGTCCATCCCGGCCAACTGCCGCCAGTGCCTCGTGGAAGTGGGCACGCCGGTGAAGGACCGCGAGACGGGCGAGATCAAGAAGGATGAGCACGGCGAGCCGGTCATTCAGTTCTTCCCGAAGCTGATGACCAGCTGCTCGGTGGACGTGACCGATGGCATGGTGGTCAAGACGCACCGCACGAGCGACCTGGTGCGGCGGGCGCAGAAGGACAACCTGGAGTTCCTGCTCATCAACCATCCGCTGGACTGCCCCATCTGCGATCAGGCCGGGCACTGCCCGCTCCAGATCCAGTCGTACAAATACGGCCCGGAGGGCTCCCGCTTCGAGTTTCGCAAGGTGCACAAGCCGAAGCGCGTGAAGCTCGGCCCGCGCGTCATGCTGGACGCCGAGCGCTGCATCAACTGCACGCGCTGCACCCGCTTTACGGACGAGGTCTCGGGCTCGAACCAGCTCACCATCATCCAGCGGGGCGTCAAGAACTACCCGATGACCGCGCCGGGCGAGACGTTCGACGATCCCTACTCGATGAACACGACCGACATCTGCCCGGTCGGCGCGCTCACGCCCATCGACTCGCGCTTCCGCGCCCGCATCTGGGAGATGGCCTCCACGCCGTCCATCACGACGACGAACGCCAAGGGCTCGAACTGCTACTACTGGACGCGCGACAACCTGGTGCTCAAGATCACGCCGCGCCCCAACATGGCCGTCAACGAGTACTGGCTGGCGGACGAAGACCGCACCGTCTACGAGCGCTTCAACGACGACCGCCCGGAAGGCCCGCAGGTGCGCACGGGCGGCGCGCTGCAAGACGTCAGCTGGGAGCAGGCCTACGGCGCGGCCGTGCAGGTGCTGGAGGCCGTCGACCCGAGCGAGATCCTGTTCCTCGGCTCCGCCTACGCCACGGTGGAGGACAACTATCTGCTGAAAAAGCTCGCCGACGCCCTCGGCGCGCCCACGCCCACGTACGTCCCGCACATCGAGCCGGGCCACGGCGATGGTTGGCTCCGCACGGACGACCGCACGCCGAACGCGGAGGGCTGCCAGCGCCTCGGCATCCAGCCGGTCGACGAGCGCCTGATCCGCGCCCGCCTCGACGCGGGCGAGATCAAGGCCATCTACGTGCTGGAGGACGATCCCGTGGCCTCGGGCCTCTTCACCGCCGACGCGGTGGAGGACGTGGCCGTCGTCCTGCACTACTACAACACGACCAACGCGACGCTGGCGGCCGCCGACGTGGCGCTGCCCGCCGCCATGGTGGTCGAGACCATCGGCACCTACGTGAGCCAGGAGGGGCGCGCCCAGCGCGTGCGTCCGGCCAAGGCCATCCGGGGCGTCAACCGCAACCTGGTGATGGCCATGGGCAAGAGCCGCACCGACCAGCACGGCACGCCGTTCGACCGCTGGCACAACGAGCGCCATCAGGTCGACTGCAATCCGAGCTGGGAGATGCTGCCCGCCATCGCCGCGCAGCTGGGTCACGGCATGTCCTACAAGGGCCCGAAGCAGATCATGGCCGAGGTCGCTGAAGAGCACCCGGCCTTCGCGGGCGCCACCTACGCGGCGATGGGCCTCCAGGGCGTCCAACTCGACGACGTGGGCGAGGCGGTATAGCCGCTGGAATCATTGGTTCAACCTCGCGGCGCAACGAGTAATGAGCAGCGTCCTTCATCGATTTCACGATAAGGACGGCATCGCGTACGTTTTGCTCGTTGGGGTATGGGATCATATCCGTCGCGCACATCCCGAAATCCAGGATGTACGGTGGGTCGGTGATATTCTGAAAGAGCCCGATGTAATCGTCGGCAACAACTGGAGTCCTACAGGTCGGTTATACTATCAGCGCCACGGCAAGTACTATAGAACGGTAGTTGTCGATGTCATGGAGCGGCGTGTCAAGACGGCGTATATTACTGACCGCATCAAGTCAGGAGAGACGGTATGGAGCAGAGCGTAGAAGCCACGAAGCGGCGGCAGTTGCAGATGTCCTATGACAAGGAAGCCGACGTGCTCTACGTCAGCTTCGGCGCTCCGCAGGCAGCTATCTCGGAAGAAACCAGCGAGGGGATCCTGTTGCGAAAAGATCCCGAGACGGGCGCGATCGTAGGGATTACCGTTCTGGACTTCGAAAAGCGGTTTGCCTCGGGCGGCGCGACGACGCTGCCCGTCCTGCTGGAGCGCGTCTCGGCGGCGTGACGCGTACGTAGTGCTGTGTCATACCGTTTTCGCCTGGCGATGTCCGTGTAGCTTTGGGTTACGTGTTTCCCCGACAGGGTGTCGGGACAAGCTGTGATGCGTGATGCGTAAGGATGCGCTGCTGGCATGATGGCCTGTGCCTGTCATACCAACTCCGGTTCATGAGTTGGTGTATGGAGGGGTGAAAGGTTGAAGGGTTGGAGGAGCGTCACGTCCATACGTCCACACCTACACACGTCCAACCCCAAATCCGGCCTCGCGAGGCTACGCCATACCACAACGGTTCAGCCGGGTTTGGTGTCACGGACCACGCAACACGCATCACGACGTGCGACACCAGAATGTGGACATCAACAATCTGAATCAGTATAACTTATCGGTCACCCCAGCCCGGCCCGCTCGAACAGGAGATCGACGTGGCGGAGGTGGTATTTCGGGTCGAAGGCCTCCTCCACGGCATCGCGCCCGATCTGCTCGGGGATGCGGCCGTCTTCGAGGACGATGTCTTTGAACGCTCGCTCCTCGTCCCAGGCGCGCATCGCCAGGGGCTGCACGAGGTCGTAGGCGGCCTCGCGGCTCATGCCCGTGTCGATGAGCTGGAGCAGGAGGCGCTGGCTGTTGTAGAGCCCGTAGGTGCGTTCCATATTGCGCTGCATGGCGTCCTCGTAGACGACCAGCTTCTCCACGATCCCGGCGAAGCGGTGCAGCGCGTAGTGCAGCAGGGTCGTCGCGTCCGGCAGGATGACGCGCTCGACGGACGAGTGGGAGATGTCGCGCTCGTGCCAGAGGGGGACGTTCTCGTAGGCGCTCACCATGTAGCCGCGCAGCAGGCGGGCGCAGCCGGTGATGTTCTCGCTGCCCACCGGGTTGCGCTTGTGCGGCATGGCGGAGGAGCCCTTCTGCCCTGTGCCGAACGATTCCTCTACCTCGCGCACCTCGCTGCGCTGCAGGTGGCGCACCTCGACGGCCATCTTCTCCAGGGTCGCACCGATGAGGGCCAGCACGCTCAGGTAGTGCGCGTGGCGGTCGCGCTGGAGTACCTGCGTCGAGATGGGCGCGGGGGCGAGGCCCAGCCGCTCGCACGTGAGGCGTTCCACCTCGGGCGGGATGTGGGCGAACGTGCCGACGGCGCCGGACAGCTTGCCCACCTGCATGGCTTCGGCGGCGTTGACGAAGCGCTCGCGGTGGCGCTGCATCTCGGCGTAGAAGAGGGCCAGCTTGAGGCCGAAGGTGGTCGGCTCGGCGTGGACGCCGTGCGTGCGGCCCATCATGAGCGTGTACTTGTCCTCGCGCGCCCGCGCTGCCAGCGTCTCGATGAGGCGGTCCAGCGCGTCCAGGATCAGCCCGTTGGCCTTACGCAGCCGCACCATCCAGGCCGTGTCCACCACGTCCGACGAGGTGAGGCCGTAGTGCACCCACTTCTTCTCCGGCCCCAGGCTCTCGCTGACGCACCGCGTGAAGGCCACCACGTCGTGCCGCGTCTCGCGCTCGATCTCGTGGATGCGGTCGACGTCGAACGCCGCCTTCGCGTACAGCGTCTCCACGTCCTCGGGCGGGATGACGCCCACCTCGGACCATGCGGCGCAGGCGGCCAGCTCCACGTCCAGCCACGCCTGGTACTGCGCTTCTTCACTCCACAGGTCGCCCATCTCCGGGCGCGTATAGCGGTCGATCATGCCGATGTTCGATGGCAGATGGTCGAATGTCGAGGAGGCAAACTACGGCGGCAGCGTCACATTCGACACTCGACGCCTGGAATTCGTCAATCCTCAAACGTCAGGGGCGCTCCGGCAGGTGGTTTCGTCGTAGCGATGCCGGGAGGGCCGCAGCGCTATGCTGAAAGCCGGTCCTGTAATGTTGGAAACCTTCTCGTCTGCATGCCTTTTTTATCGGAGATCACGACCCACTACACGCTCGCTCAGGGCGGCCCGGTGCGCCTGGTGGTCTACGACGTGCTCGGGCGCGAGGTGGCGGCGCTGGTAGACGAGGTGCAGCCCGCCGGGGCTTACGATGTCGCCTTCGACGGCACTGGCCTGCCTAGCGGCACGTACGTCTACCGGCTGATGGCGGGCGGGCAGCAGCACACGCACACGATGCTCCTGGCGAAGTAAGAGGACGGGACCATGCGAGCGATCTTTCTATGCGTCGTGCTAGGACTGCTGGCCGTGCTCGGTTCGACCGTCGTGGCCCAGACGAGTCCGACCTGGGTGCAGCATGCATGGGCGAATGAACCAGGGCGTATGGTGCGCCCGAGTGCCATGGCAATCGATCACGAGGGCGGCCTATACGTGTCAGGATTTGCCGATCTGACACGCGGTGGTGCTACCTTTGACGGTACGCTTCTTACCCCCGACAGCAGCTATGCCTTTCTTGCTCGGTATCACGAGGGAGGGGTGCAACAGTGGATCCGCACGGGTGCTTTTACTGATTCTGCTCCGTGGATAGATAGCAACCTCAATGGTTTCGCTATGGTGACCGATACGGATGGTCATTTTTACACGAGCGAGGGATTCGGTTACTTCCTCGATGCCGGTATGTTTTCCTTTGGGGGTGTCTCTCTCAACAAGTACGACGCCTCCGGTGAGGCCCGATGGACGAAAGCCCTCGGCATCCCCGGTCTTAATCCCGGCGACTGGATCGGCTTCGTCAGAGGCCTCGGCATCGACGCGGCAGGCCACCTCCACCTCGCGGGGGAGTTTCGTGGCACGTTCGTCCTCGAAGGCGACACGCTCCAGAGCCTGCCGTTCTACCAAAGCAGCGATCCCAGCGTCGATATCTTCCTCGCCAGCTATACCGCCGAGGGCGCGTTGCGCTGGATAGAGACCATCGCCAGCACCCGGACCGAGCACCACGGCGCGTCGTTCTCGCCGCACGGTCCCTTCGCCGTCGATGCCGCCGGGAACGTCTACGTCGGCGGAGTCTTCGGCCAGGGCGCCGTCTTCGGCTCCGGCCAACCGGGCGAGACCGTGCTGGAACGCAACGCAGCGGCCATCGCGTGCTACGATACCAGCGGGAGGCTTCAGTGGGTGCGCACTGACCAAAATGGGGGCCTGGCGCTAGCCGAGGACTATCGCACGGCCGCTCCGCGCCAGGTGGCCGTGGACGCTGAGGGTCATCTCCTGGTGACCTGGAAACTGCACGATACGGGCGGGCTCGCGTCCGCGACCGTCGGCGACAGCGTGCTCACCGATCCGGGCTTCGGGGGAGCCTTCGTCACGAAGTACGCGCCGGACGGACGGCTGCGCTGGGTGCGCCAGTTCCGCGGCTACGGCAACGAGTTCGTCAGCGCCCTGACCGCCGACGCCGACGGCAACGTCTTCGTGGCAGGCGACTTTGACGCGCTCGAATTGAACCTGGAGGGCGAGACGCTGCGCAAGCAGGAGCTGCAGGCGGACCGGGAGGACGGCTTCGCGGCGAAGTACGCGCCGGACGGGCGGCTCTTGTGGACGCTGCACGCCGCCGGGCGCGAGACGCAGCGCGTCAACGCACTGGCAACCAATGCGGTAGGCGACCTGTTCGTGGCGGGGGAGTTCGAGCAGGAACTTCGTCTCGGAGGGGAGCAGGTGCTCACAGCGGTCGGCGGAATGGATCTGTTCGTGGCCAGGTACGACGCGGCGACGATCACGGCGGGCGAGGAGCCGGTGGCGCTTCCCGCACAGGCCACGCTCGCGGCGGCCTATCCGAATCCGTTCCAGGGACAGACGACGCTGAGCTACACGCTCGCTCAGGGCGGCCCGGTGCGCCTGGTGGTCTACGACGTGCTCGGGCGCGAGGTGGCGGTGCTCGTCGACGAGGTGCGACCGGCAGGCACGCAGCAGGTCCGGTGGGATGCCGCCGGGGTCGCCAGCGGCGTGTACGTGGCGCGTCTGGAAACAGGCGACGGCGTTCAGAGCCAGACGCTCATCAGGGTCCGTTAACGCGTTGTGTTCTCCTTCCGCCGGACGTACAGCGTCTTCTCGACCTCGGCGCAGACGGCGCCGTCCTCGTCCACGAGGTCCACGGTATAGAGCCGGTCGACGGAGCGGCGGGTGGTGAGGGCCGAGCGGATGGCGGCGAGTTCGCCGTCCTCGATGCGAAAGGTGGCGTGCAGCGTGGAGCGGCCCGGCTGGCGGAAGCGGATCGTGGCGGCCTTATCCCACACCACGTAGTCGTCGCCCAGCAGGCGGATCAGCATGATCATGTAGATCGGATCGACGGCGGCGTACATGCTCCCGCCGAAGATGGTGCCCACGTAGTTGCGGGTGGTCCAGGTGAGCGGCAGCTTGATCCGCACCTCGCGCCAGTCGTCGGCCAGGTAGGTGAGGCGCGCGCCGGTGCGGCGGTAGGCGGGGAACAGGTTGAACGCCCAGCGACGCAGCGTGCTCGTCAGCGACTCGGGCATGGGAGGGACGATGGGCGATGTTCGATGGGCGACGGGTATAAACTACGGCGGCAGCGTCCCCGTCGCCAATCGCCCCTCGCGCGTCGCTAATCCTAAAACGTGCCGCGCTTCTCCCGCAGGTATTTGTAGAGCAGCTTGCGGGCGCGGAAGATATGCGCCTTGACGGTGCCCAGCGGCAGGTCCAGCTCCGAGGCGATCTCGTCGTACGTCTTCTCCTGCTGGTGCCGCAGCACGATGACGCGGTAGTACTTGGGCGGTAGCGCGTCGATGGCTTCCTGGATCAGCTCGCGCCGCTGGTCCGAGACGACGTGCTTGTCCGGGCGATAAGTGGTGTCCGGCACCTCATAGTCCAGCTCGCCGTCCTTGGTCTGGATCGGCTTGTCGATGGAGAAGGTGGGCAGCTTCTTCTTGCGCAGGTAGTCGATCGTGTGGTTCGTGGCGATTTTATAGAGCCACGTCGAGAAGGCGTACTCCGAGGAGTAGGACTCCAGCGCCGAGAAGGCCTTGATGAAGCTCTCCTGGACGAGGTCTTCGATGGGGGCCTTCGAGCGCACCATCCGGTAGATGTGGTGGTAGAGGGCGCGCTCGTACTTCTGCATCAGCTCTTTGTAGGCGGATTCGTCGCCGCCGAGCGCCTGTTCGACGAGGGCGCGGTCTTGCTCGCTGGATTCAGAAGGGGTCGTGGTGGGAGAAGCCTTCGCCATGCGCTGCGCGTGAGCCGGTCTGCCGTACGTCGTCGGAGAATCACCTCTCGCCGCAGAGCGACTCCGTGACGAAAGGCGCGAAGAAGATAGGAAAAGGAAGTCCAGAAATCAGGGGTTATATGCGCGCTCACGACGGTTGTTTGTGGATACCTGCAGCCCGTGGCCTGGCGCGCTTCACCGACATCCCATCAACACTTTACAATTTTTTCTCGTTTCCCTACTTATAGGGTGCGCGTCCATGCCCTATCGCTCATCCACCCTGCATCGGGCTTCTGGAGCGCAGCCACACACCCATTTCATCTACCGCAAGGAGGTCTCATGTACAGAAGGTTCTCCCTTCCCCTCATCGTTATACTCGTCGCGGGGCTGGCCCTGGCCGGTTGCGACCAGGCCACGCCGACGGCCTCGGAGACGGACAAGCCCGAGCCTACGCTGACGTTCGACCAGGCGCCACCGGATCACGAAGCGAAGGTCCGGGCGGGTCAGGACGAGCCGTTCGGCACCGTGGAGGCTAGCGCCGAGAAGACGTCGGCCGTCCGTGGCCAGTACATCGTCGTCATGAAGAAGCAGGTCGGCGCGGCCAGCATGCGCAGCCTGGCGTCGGAGATGCGCCGGGCGCACGGCGCGGAGGTCGTCCACGAGTACAGCCATGCCCTCACTGGCTTTGCGGGACAGCTTCCAGAGGAGGCTATCAAGGCGCTGGAGCGCAACCCGAACGTCGCCTACATCGAGCCGGACCGGAAGGTCTTCGCCCTCGCCACGCAGCAGAACGCGACCTGGGGGCTGGACCGCGTGGACCAGCGCAACCTGCCGCTCAGCGGCACCTACACGTATAACGCCACCGGCAGCGGCGTCCACGCCTACATCATCGACACCGGCGTGCGCACCTCGCACGACGAGTTCGGCGGGCGCATCGGCAACGGCTACACGGCCATCAACGACGGGCGCGGCGCGAGCGACTGCAACGGGCACGGCACGCACGTGGCGGGCACCGTGGGCGGCAGCGTCTACGGCGTGGCCAAGGGCGTGACGATTCACCCCGTCCGCGTGCTCGACTGCAACGGCTCCGGCACGCTCTCCGGCGTCATCGCGGGCGTCGACTGGGTGGCGCAGAACTACCAGAGCCCGGCCGTGGCCAACATGAGCCTGGGCGGTGGCGCCAGCTCGTCGCTCGATGACGCCGTGGCCAACGCCGTGGCGGCGGGCGTCACGGTCGCCGTGGCGGCGGGCAACGAGAACCAGAACGCGTGCAACGTCTCGCCCGCCCGCGAGGCCAGCGCGCTGACCGTCGGCTCGACGACCAGCAGCGACAGCCGCTCGTCGTTCTCCAACTACGGCTCCTGCGTCGACCTCTTCGCGCCGGGCTCCAGCATCACCTCGGCGTGGTACACGAGCGACACGGCCACCAACACGATCAGCGGCACCTCGATGGCCGCGCCGCACGTGGCCGGCGCCGCCGCGCTCTACCTGGACGACAACCCGGGCGCCACGCCCGCCCAGGTCGGCGATGCGATCACGAACAACGCTACCTCCGGCGTCCTGTCCAGCATCCGCAGCGGATCGCCGAACCTGCTGCTCTACACGCTCTTCGGCGGCGGCACGCCCAACAACCCGCCGACGGCCAGCTTCACCGCCTCGCCCACCTCGCTGGCGGTCTCCTTCGACGCCTCCGGCTCCAGCGACCCGGACGGCGACGCGCTGACCTACGCGTGGGACTTCGGCGACGGCGGCACGGGCAGCGGCGAGACGACGAGCTACACGTACGACACGCCGGGCACCTACACCGCGACGCTGACGGTGAGCGACGGGTCGGACGACGACACGGACACCGCCACCATCGAAGTGACCGAGAGCGGAGGCGGCGGCGCGCCCTGCACCGACTGCACGCTGTACACCGGCACGCTGAGCGGTTCGGGCGACTACGACTACCACCCGAACGGCACCTACTACTACAGCGGCTCGGGCACGCACGAAGGCTTCCTGCGCGGCCCGTCCAGCGCCGACTTCGACCTCTACCTCTACAAGTACAGCTGGTGGAGTGGATGGCGGCAGGTGGCCCGTTCGACGTCGGCCACCTCGGACGAGGACATCAGCTACAACGGCTCGTCCGGCTACTACCTCTGGCGCGTCTATTCGTACAGCGGCAGCGGTGCGTACGAGTTCTACCTCGACCGGCCATAGCAGCGCGATTCCTGCATAGGTCGTCACGCAGCGACCGTCGCAGACGAAGCCGTTGCTGAGGGCCTGCCTCTTCCGAGGGGCGGGCCCTCGGTATGTGTTGGAACATCTTTCTGTGAAGGCGCGGTGAATAGCCAGCGATCCTTCGCGACAATCTCACGATACGTTAATGGTTTCTTGATTTTTGGGGGCACTCCTCGGTACCCATATATCCTCTCAATTGCAGGGGCTGCCAGCGCCCACCCGCTCCCACCGTGCTGCGCAGGTCACCGCTTTTCTCTCATCACACACCGAGATGCTATGCACACGCGTTCACACTTTCGTTGGATCTCGCTATGCCTCGTCCTGGCCGTCGCGGTGGCCCTGACGGGCTGCGAGCAGGGGTCCGTGCCGACGTCCGGCCTGGATGACGGCCAGGAGCTGGCCCAGCAGGAGACGCCCGCGTACAGCCAGGCGTCCGACGACGCCATTCCCGGGCAGTACATCGTGGTACTCAAAGGCCAGATGGGCAACGTCCCGCAGCAGGCTCAGACCCTCGCCCAGCAGCATGGGGGCGAGGTCGGGTTCACCTACCAGCACGTCCTGAAAGGATTTTCGATCAGCAACCTCCCGGCCAAGGCCGTGCGGGCGTTGGAGAAGAACCCGAACGTCGCCTATGTGGAGCAGGACCAGAAGGTCTACGCCGTCGGTTCGCAGTCGAATGCGACGTGGGGGCTGGACCGCAGCGATCAGCGCGACACCAACTACGATAACACGTACAACTACAACGCGACGGGCGCGGGCGTCCACGCCTACATCCTCGACACCGGCATCCGCACCTCGCACAACGACTTCGGCGGGCGCGCCTCGGTCGGCTTCGACGCCATCGGGGACGGCCAGAACGGCCAGGACTGCGACGGGCACGGCACGCACGTGGCGGGCACCGTCGGCGGCACCACCTGGGGCATCGCCAAAGACGTGAGCCTCGTCGCCGTGCGCGTGCTCGACTGCCAGGGCAGCGGCACCATCAGCGGCGTCGTGGCCGGCGTGGACTGGGTGACCAACAATGCGCAGAAGCCTGCGGTGGCCAACATGAGCCTGGGCGGCGGCGCGAGCTCGACGCTCGATGACGCCGTGCGTAACTCGATCGCCTCCGGTGTGCAGTACGCCGTTGCCGCGGGCAACGGGGACTGGCTGGGCCGCGAGCAGGACGCCTGTGACGGCTCGCCCTCGCGCGTCACGGAGGCCATGACGGTGAGCGCCACCGACGACACCGACACCAAGGCCTCGTGGGCGAACTACGGCAGCTGCGTCGACTGGTTCTCGCCCGGCGTCAGCATCACGAGCGCCTGGATCGGCAGCGACTCGGACACCAACACGATCAGCGGCACCTCGATGGCCGCGCCGCACACGGCGGGCATCGCTGCGCTCTACCTGGAGGGCAACCCCGGCGCCGACGCGCAGACGGTCCGCGACGCGATCTACAACGAGACGACCAAGAACGTCGTCTCCGACGCGCGTACGTCGAACAACCACCTGACGTACTCGCTCAACTTCGGCGACGGCGGTACCACGAACAGCCCGCCGACGGCGTCCTTCACGTACACCTGCACCGACCTGTCGTGCGACTTCGACGGCAGCGGCAGCAGCGACAGCGACGGCACGATCAGCAGCTACGCCTGGGACTTCGGCGACGGCACGACCGGCAGCGGCCAGACCGTCAGCCATACCTACGGCGCGGACGGCACCTACACGGTGACGCTGACCGTGACCGACGATGCCGGCGCGACGGACAGCGACGCGCAGGACGTGAGCGTCTCTGCCAGCACCACGAACGAGGCTCCGACGGCGGCCTTCACCTACAGCGCGACGGACCTGACCGTTGACTTCACCGATCAAAGCTCGGACAGCGACGGCTCGATCAGCAGCTGGAGCTGGGACTTCGGCGACGGCGCCACGTCCACCGCGCAGAACCCGTCGCACACCTACGGCGCGGACGGCACCTACACCGTCACGCTCACGGTGACCGACGACGACGGCGCGACGGATACGGCCTCGCAGGATGTGACGGTCAGTAGCTCGTCCGGGTCTTCCAATCCGCAGGTCGATAGCTTCTCGGCGTCGACCCGCACGACGGGACCCTGGAGCCGGGCGACCACGAACTGGTCCGTCTCGGATGCTGACGGCGACCTGGACAGCGTGACGAGCGAGCTGCTGGACAGCAGCGGGAATGTGCTCGACAGCGCCACCTCCAGCGTCAGCGGGTCGAGCGCCTCCGGGCAGCACGGCCTGCGCACCCGTTCGAATCCGGTCACGATTCGCGTCACGGTAACGGACGCGGCGGGCAACACGGCCTCCGCGGAGCAGGCCTACTAGCCTCACCCGTACGGCGTACCCCGTACAACGCCCCACTCGGCACTGCGCCGGGTGGGGCGTTTTTTATGCGATACCGATGCGATGCTACAGGTTCACTTCACCAGCAGCATCCGCTTCGTCTGCGTGAAGGCCTGTCCCGGACCCGATCCGGGAGCGACTGCCTCCAGGCGGTAGAGGTAGACGCCGCTGGGCAGATTGGCGGCCTCGAAGGTGACTTCGTACCGTCCGGCGGGCCGCACGTCGTCGACCAGCACGGCGACCTGGCGGCCCAGCACGTCATAAACTGCGAGGCGCACCGCGCTGGCCTGCGGCAAGGCGTAGCGGATCACTGTCGTCGGGTTGAACGGGTTGGGGTAGTTCTTCGATAGTGCAACCTGATCCGGTACGGGCAGCCCTGTATACACTTCCGGGCTGTATTCGAACGTCCCGTCGAAGTCGACCTGTCGGAGCCGGTACACTACACGCTCGGCGTCGTAGGGTAGCGACGCGTCCTCATAGCGGTAGACCTGCGGCTCGGCCGTCGTACCCCGGCCCTCCACGAAGCCGAGCGTCTGCCACGGAACCGTCGTCGCCAAACTATCCTGTGCGGCCCGTCGCTGGATGTCAAAGCCGGCGTTGTTCGTCTCACTCGCGGTTTCCCACCGCAGGCGTACCAGCTCGCCATCGAGAACGGCCTCGAAGGACGTCAACTCGACCGGAAGGGCGTCGGCGGCCCGGAGCAGGACGATCCCAGGCACGCCGCCAGCATCCCCGGGATAGACGACCGTGGCGTTGGGCGGCAGGTTCACCTGCTGGAACGGGCCGGTGAAGGTGCCCGCATAGGTGAGAATGGTATAGTCGCACGGGGCGCCCGTGTCGCAGGCATCCGGCGTGCCGGTGACGTCGAGGGTGCCCTGGGTCACGTCTACATCACCAGAGACATCGAGGCGGTCGTGGCCGCCAGCGACACCCGCGCCCCCGTCGTCGAGCACCTCGATGCGCAGGGCGGCGTCCGAGTTCACCATATAGTCGCCCGTCCAGGACAGTATGCCAGGGGACAGGCCAGGGCCGGTGTCGCCACTGAGAGTGAGGGCAGCATCCTGCAGGTCGATCGTGCCGGTCCCTTCGATGAGCCCGCCGCTCTGATGGTCGAGTGCGGCATCGACGTCGAGCGTGCCGTCCTCGACTCGTAGGATGCCCGCGTTGCTGACGGCGAGGCCCGCGGCGATCTGTGCAGTGCCCGTGCTGCTGCGCTTGTGCAGGATGCCGCTGCTCTCGTTCGTCAGGCTACCCGTACCGGTGAGCGCGCCCGTGCCCGGGAGGTCCCAGGTCCCGGCGTTCTCGACGGCGCCACCACCGGCGATCACGAGGTGACCTGCATCGATGTGCTCGATGGTAGCTTCGTTGCGGAAAATCGCGTCGTCGACACCGCGCGTCGTGCTGCTTCCGGTGAGCCGCACCAGACCGGTGTTGGTGAGCGTTCCCGAGGTAAGCGACCCGCCCGTCCACTCCAGACCGGTGCCGCCGAAGTCCCACGCCGCGCTTCCAGTTCCTGCTACCGCGTCGGTGGATAGTGCTACGGTGCCGACCGGGCATCCGCTGGTGGTTCCTTCGAAGGTAGCCGTACCGGTGCCGAGGTAGACGGCGGCCCCATCGGCGGCATGAAGAACGGCGTCGCTGTGCGTCGAGGCGCCATCGAAGTGCACCGCGCCCGTCTCGGCCTCCACTACGCCCCGGTTCACGACAGTGAGCCCCCCGCCACCCAGCAGGGTCTGCCCGGAGCCTCCCGCCTTGCGTACGGTACCCGTGCTCAGGTTTTCGAACAGCCCCGTGCCGCTGCCGCCCTGCACGGCGCCGTCGCTGTTGATCCGCCACAGTCCGGCGTTCTCCACGCTCGCGCCGCTCTCTACCAGAAACGTCCCCGTGTCGTTGTGCTCGACGGTGGCTTCGTTGCGCAAGAGCGTGCCCGCTCCAGTAACGCCCCGCGCCGCAGGCGTGCCAAAGACACGAACGACGCCCTGATTGACGAGCCCGCCGCCCTGCATGCGGCCGTCGCTCCAGGCCAGCACGCCCCGGTTGCCGATGAGGCCAGAGTTGCCGAGCGCAAAGTCACTATCGACGACGAGCGTCTGCGTGCCAGAAGCGCCGCCGAGCGTGAGCGAGTTGACGCTGAAGCCGCTCATATTGACTGAGTAGGTGCCGTCGAGCGTGATGCAGGCGTCGTCCGAGATGCCGGGTACGCCGTTGTCCCAGTTCGCCGCGTCGTTCCAGTCGCCGCCGCTGGCATTCGTCCACGAGGTGGTGCAACTCTGCGGCAGCGACACCGTGCGCGGGCGCGCAGGACCCTGCCGCTTCGAGGCCGTCGGCTCACACACGGGCGCGACGTACCGAGTGGTCGTGGTCGTCTGCAGTACCGACACGTTGACCGGACCGTCTCCGATCGCGATCCAGGTAGAATAATCATCCGGATTGCCGATGTACGGAGCACCGGAAACGCAGGCCGACACCGCGGTGACGACTTCCTGGAAGAAAGAAGCCTCTCCCACCTTGACGAAGGGCGGACTGCCCGTGCCGCGCTGGCTTTCCTGCTCTGGACGAGAGGTGGTCACGTTGACGTTCACGGTTGCCCCCTGCCCGTTGAGGTCCGTGTCGCATACCATCGGGCCGGTGGCGCTGGCCGTCAGTGATGCCACGAGCGTCTGCGGGCTACCGTCGTCGTACGCGATGGTAAGTTCGCCCGTATAGTTCTGGGTCGAAGATCCGCTGGGACCGGTGGGGTTGAAGCGAACCGAGACGCTGCAGGTCTCACCAGGGTCGAGAACGGTCCACCGCGTGTCCGGCCCGAGAGCTCGCCAGAAGCAACTCTCGGAGTCGTCCAGATCGCCGAAGACGAAGTACTCGTCGTCAGGGCCGCCGAAGAGCGGCGCATTTAGGCTGACAAGCGAGACGTCGATGAGTTCGACCGGCGCGCCGCCCGTGTTGGTGAAGGTCAGCGCTTCTGTCGAGGTGAGCGCGTGCGAGGCAAGGTTGCCGAAGTCGAGCGAGGACGGGGTGAGGGTTTGTGCGTGCGTTGCAAGGGGGCATAGCAGCACGAACGCGAACAGCTTCGCAACCGAGGGGAACGGAGTGAAACGTCGATAAATCGACTCGAGGAGGTAGAGGGCCAGAAGGGCAAGGGCAGACAGGTAGCACATGGCGGCACGAAGCGGATGACAAATCGGGGAGGCCGAACTCGGCGCCCGGGTGCAGACCGGGCACGCACCTACATCTCCGTATTCCGCGACCGAATCGGCTCATGACGGTGCTAGTTTTCCGGAAGACCTGGCCGAACCGGGCCATTACGCCGCGAGGCCCCGGACACGTATGCTTCCGGAGCCTCGCGTTAGCTGGTCACCATTGAACGCCGGACGGCCTACTTCACCAGCAGCATCCGCCGCGTCTGCGTGAAGGCCTGTCCCGGACCCGATCCGGGAGCGCCCGCGTCGAGGCGGTAGAGGTAGACGCCCGTGGTCAGATCCGTCGCCTCGAAGGTGACCTGGTGCCGTCCGGCGGGCCGTACGCCCTCGACGAGCACGGCGACCTGGCGGCCCAGCACGTCGTAGACCACCAGGCGCACCTCTGCCGCCTCCGGCAGCACGTAGCCGATGGTTGTCTGCGGGTTGAACGGGTTCGGGTAGGCCGCGTCCAGGGCGAAGGCCTCGGGCACGTCGGCCTCGTCTTCAGTGGCGACGCCGGTGGGCACCGTCACGGCGAAGGCGGTCTCGGCCGTTCCGCCGTTGCCGTCCGCCGCCGTCACGGTGATGGTGGCCTCACCCACCGCCCGTGGCGTGACCGTCAGCGTGCTGCCGTCGACCGCCGCCGTAGCGATCGCCTCGTCGGAGCTCGACGCCGTGAAGGTGAGCGGGTCGCCGTCGGGGTCGGTGAAGACGCCGCTCAGGTCCTGCGTGAAGGGGTCGCCCCCTGCAGTGAGGGTAGCGTCAGGAATCGGCGTGGTGACGGTCGGCGCGGCGCCGACCAGCACGACCTCCACGGTCGCGCCCTCGCCGGTCAGCGTCACCGCCTCGGTGACCGTCATGCCGTCCAGGCGGACCGTCACCTCGTACGTCCCCAGGAAGCCCCGGACCTCGACGGCGCCCTGGTTCCCCGTCGTCCCCGTTTCGTCCGTCCACCACTGGTCGAAGACCAGGTCCAGGAACGCCTGCCCCGATGGTTTCAGGCTCCAGTCCTCCCGGAACATCGCCGCGTCGTCGCGCCAGTGGTTGCCGTCCCAGAAGCCCCACATCAGAAAACTGTGGACGGAGGGATGGCTGAACGCGATGGTCAGCAGGTCGCGCAGGTAGTCGGCGGCGAGGTCCTCCGGCACGTCGACGGCGTCGTACTCGGTGATGGAGAGTTCGTCGGCCAGCGCGGCGTACTCGTCGAGAATCTCGTAGACGGCCTCCGGCGGCGCCAGCGGGGTGTGGACGTGGCCCTGGACGCCGATGCCGTCGATCTGGCCGCCCGCGTCCTGGATGGCGCGGATGACCTCCTTGTAGCGCTCCTGCGTCTGCAGGTCGATGCCGGCCTGGCTGATGATGCTATACTCGTTGATATACGTCGCCGCGGCGGGAGCGGCCTCGGCGGCTTCGTTGAACCAGGCGGCGTACTCGTCGGCGATGTCCTCCAGCTCCCCGAACGCCTCTTGCAGGTCGAGGAGGTGGGTCGGCTCGTTCAGCACGTCCCACTCGACGATGGGCGCCTGCAGGTCGGGATGCCCGGCCAGCGCCTCGATGTGGCCGCTGACGCGCTGGCGGAGGAAGGCGAGGTCATTCTGGTTCTGCTGCAGGTCCCGCGGCATGTTGCTCCAGGAGGGCCAGAGCAGCACGTGGCCGCGCACGCGCTTGCCCTGCTCGTGCAACTGGTTCACCACGTCGACCGTCTGTGCCTGCGTGGGCGTGTACCACGACGCCAGCCCTTCCCACGGGGGCCACTTCAGCCCATTCTCGATGACGACGTAGTTGAAGGAGCGCCCGTCGCCGGTGAGGTCGTCGAGTTTCTCCCGGTAGGTCTGCGCATCCGCGTCGCTCTGGAGGACGGTGGGGATGCTGACGGCGGTGCCGAAGCCGAAGGCATGCTGCTGCAGGGCGACCTCCACCTGAGCGCCCTCGATGGGCTGGCCCTCGCCGTCGACGACGTGCACCTCCAGGTCGGCCATGCGGTGCTGCTCTATCCGCGCCTGCGCCTCGGCGCGCCAGGCCGCACCGGGATCGCGGCCCGCGTAGTCGAGGTCGTAGTCGGTGCGGGGCAGGTCATCGACCGCGTAGGCGTCGCCGTAGTTGATCAGGGCCAGCCCGCCCAGTTCGAGGGTCTGCTCCATGAACCCCATCTGAAGACCGTACTGGCCCTGGCCGACGGGTAGGTCGAGGTCGGCCTCGAAGGGGAGCAGCCATTGCTGCCATTCGCCCGTCATCAACTGGAGCTGGCTCACCGGCTGACGGAAGGGCGGCTGGTTCTCGCCGATGATGCTCCGCACCGCGCCGTCTCCGCGTTCGGCGTTGAGGCTGCGTATCCAGACGACCAGCAGCAGCACGTCGCCCTCGCTGATGGCCTGTTCGATCGGCAGGTAGGCCGCGCGGTCCCACGGGTTGGCCCCCACCGATGCCACCTCGAAGCGGACGGCCCTCGTGAACGGCTGCCCGGGGACATCGATCATTTGCTCTGTCACACCGACGGGGTAGACCGGGTCGAAGGCGGCCGCTTCCGTCGCACCGAGCGCCCAGGCGCCGCCCGTAACGCCGTGGTCCTGTTCCAGCTGATCGCGCAGCCACTGGTGATAGGCGTCTTCCTGCGCCGATGCCTGCTGCGCCATCGCACCGAGCAGCACAGAGATGAGCAGCAGGCCGAGGGGAATGTTTGTGCGCAACACCGTTTGCATACCCGGCTCCGTTCTCGTGCGTGATAGATCGAACATACGATTTCCCCTATTGGTCGTTGAAAAAGAGGCCCATCCCAGCTCATGCGGAGAAGAACCAGTTCAGCGTGACGTACCCCGTCCGAGCGCCCGCTATTTCACCAGCAGCATCCGCCGCGTCTGGGTGAAAGAGCCTGCATCCAGGCGGTAGAGGTACATTCCACTCGGCAGGTCCGTCGCCTCGAACGTAGCCTCGTGCCGCCCGGCAGGCCGCACGCCATCGACGAGCGTCTTGATCTGGCGGCCCAGCACGTCGTAGACCACGAGCCGCACCGCGCTCGCCTCCGGCAGCGCGTAACGGATCGTCGTCTGCGGGTTGAAGGGATTCGGGTAGTTGGCCGCCAGCGCGAAGGCCTTGGGTACATTGGCGCCGTCGTCCACACTCACGCCGGTGATGATCTCGAAGCATTCGCTGAATTCACTCGTGTTGCCTTCTGGATTCGTCGCCGTCGCCGTGATGAACGTTCCTTTCGCAGCATCCGCTTCGAAGACCTCCGAGACCGCGGCTTCCCCCGAGGCGTCGGTCGTGACCTCGGTGGCGCCGAGGAACGTCTCCCCCTCGCCAAACCCGGAGGGATCGCAGGTCGGGCTGGCGAAGACCTCGACGCGGAATGTGGTCTCTGGTGTGCTGTTGAGGGTGGCCTCGACCCGAACGCCACTGCCCCCTTCAGTGAGGATCGACTCGGTCAGCACGGGATAGGATTGCGATTCGTTCGGGCCGTCTTCGTCGTCACTGTTGTCCGTTACTCCATCATCGCTCAGGTCGATGCCGAGCCCGTCGTTCTCATAGATCATGTTGCCCAGCAGCGCGTTGTCCACGGTCTCGGCGGCAAAGACCACGATCCCAGCTCCTTCGTTGAAAGCGATTCGGTTGCCTGCACCGTCTTCCTCGCCGCCGATGGTATTCTCCAAGGCCCCATTACTAATCGTGATGCCATTCCCGGAGGCATCTTGAGAAGAGACGTTGCCGAGCGGCGTCACCCCGTCAGCGCCGACGCCGACGTAGTTGCCCTGGATGAGGTTGCCGATGGCTGCGGTGCCAAAGACCTCGATGCCGGTGAAGGTATTGGCCCCGATGACGTTGAGTGCCTGCGCCGTGGTGCCGCCGACGACGTTGTCGTCGGAGAGCAGCGAGATGCCCGCCAGGTTATTGCCGAGCGCGGCAGTCCCTGTGGCGTCGGTGCCGACGTAGTTGCCCTGGATGAGGTTGTCTGGCGCACTTTCGACGACAAAGATGCCCCGGTCACCATTGGCCGAGATGACGTTGCCGACGATTTCGGTGCTTCTGCTTCTCTCACGCAGGAACACCCCCACGCCGCCATTGCCCAATGCCTGCGTCCCACTGGCATCCGTGCCGATGTAGTTGCCCTCGACGCGGTTGTTGCGCGTCGCTGGAGCGCCTTCGTCATTCAGCACGACAACCCCGTGAAATGTGTTGCCGCTGATGGTATTACGTGCGTCCTCCTCCGGCCCGCCGACAAGATTGGAACTGCTGTTGCGCAGGATGATGCCGTCGAAGTCGTTCGGTATAGCCTGTGTCCCGCTCACGTCGGTGCCGACGTAGTTGCCCTGGACGGTGTTACCATCACCGGAGACCGTGCCGTCACTCAGAACCTGGATGCCCCATTGCCCATTCCCCGAGATGACGTTGCCCGCGCCTTCGGCGGTCCCCCCTACCACGTTCTCTGAAGCATTGAACAGGTTTATTCCGTTCGTTCCGTTGCCCAGATCCTGTGTGCCGGTGGCATCCGTGCCGACGTAGTTACCCTGGATCGTATTTCCTGTCGTCGGTCTCACGCCGGTGCCGAAGAGGGTAATCCCGTTGCCTGTACTTCCCGAGATGACGTTGCCTGCGCCTTCCGCCGTCCCCCCAATCGTGTTGCCGGAGGCGGACACGATTCCGACGCTCGAGCCGGCGCTGCCTATAACGGCGGTGCCCTGCACATCCGTGCCGAGGTAGTTGCCCTCGACCCGGTTGCCGGTGGTCTCTTCAGCGGCGTCGAAGTTCTGGAAAACGACGTTATTGCCGTTGCCGGAGATCAGATTGCGCTGCGCCGCGTCCGGGCCGCCAATGCGGTTATCGCTCGCGTTGGTGACGAAGACGCCGAACGCGTTTGCGAGGGCCAGCATACCGCCCCCATCCGTTCCGATGAAATTACACGCAATGGTGTTGTCGTCGCTGTCGGAGATCAGGATGCCGGCCCCATTGTCGGCGAAGCTATGGAGGATGAGCCCCCGCACGACGGTGCCATCGCTGTCCGCGACCAGCGCCAGGCCATCGGCATTTGCGCCCGCATTGGTGCCGTCGAGTTCGATCATCAGGGTCGGTGGCCATGCCGAGCAGTCGGCCCCCGGTTCAGTCAGTCCGTCCACCGTGACCGGGTCGGTGATGCCGGGCAGCGCCGTCTGCGGCAGGATCGTATGCGGCCCGTCGCCGGGAATATCGAACGCGATCACGTCGCTCCCCACGTTGTCATTGGCGTCGAGGATGGCCTGGCGCAGCGAGCCGTTGCCGCTGTCGTCGGTGTTGGTGACGGTGAAGGTTGTCTGGGCTTCCGCCAACGAATGGGTACCGATGAGCAGGATGCTCAGGAAAAGAAGTAGTGGGCTACGCATGACAGGAATAATCTGGCAGTGAGAGAAGGGCCTACACCCATCAAACCGTAATAGCGGGGTAAACAAGCTCATGTGGTGCTTCATTATTTATTAACGGACGATAAACGGGCGAGGGACCGTCGCTACCGGACCGGGTTCCCCGCCTGCCAGCTCGCGGCCTTTACTCGGCTACTTCACCAGCAGCATCCGCCGCGTCTGGGTGAAAGAGTCCGCATCCAGGCGGTAGAGGTAGACGCCACTCGGCAGGTTCGCCGCCTCGAACACGGCCTGGTGCCGCCCGGCGGGCCGCATGCCGTCGACGAGCACCGCGACCTCGCGGCCCAGCACGTCGTAGACGACCAAGCGCACCTCGGCCGCTTGCGGTAGTGCGTAGCGGATCGTCGTCTGTGGGTTGAACGGGTTCGGGTAGTTGGCCGCCAGCGCGAACGCCTCCGGCCAGTCGTTTGCATCGGCATCCACCAACGCGCCTCGCACGAGCCGCACCTCGGCGGCGGGTCCCGCCGTCTCCGCCATCCCGTCGCTGGCAATCGCCCGGTGGTACAGCGTTGCCTCCGTCACCGCGGCAGCGTCGAGCACCGCGGCCAGCTCGGCCAGCGTGAAGGCGAGTTCCGTGGCACTGCCCGCCTCCTGCGTCAGCAGGGGGGCGGCGAAGTCCTGCGTCGGGGCGAGCTCCCAGGTGTAGGCGACGGCATCGCCCTCGGGGTCGGTGGCCGCGGCCCACGCGACAGTAAGCGTCGCGCCAGGGTCGCGCGGCTCCTCGCCCGGGGCCCCGCCGACGAAGACCTCCGCGCCGTCCGCGGGCTGGACGATCTGGGGCGCAGTCGGTGGCGCGTTCGCCGGGACCACGCAGGCCGCAAACTCGCTCGTGTTGCCTTCGCCGTTGATGGCCGTGGCCGTGTAGACCGTGCCGGGGGCGACCGGGCTGTCCAGCGCGAGGGCGAATGCGGCATCACCGTTCCCGTCGGTCTGAACGGTGACCGTGCCCAGGAACAGCTGCCCCTCGCCATAGCCCGACGGGTCGCAGGTCTCGCTCGCGTAGACGTCGATGCGAAAGGAGGCGTCAGGCCGTGAATTGAGGGTGCCTTCCACCTCCTGACTGCCCGTCATAGGCGCGGTGAGTACGGGGAAGTTCTGAAGCCGGTTGGGCTGGTCGTCGCCGTCCTGATCCTGCGGGTCATTGGGGGTGACGCCGTCGAGCCGCAGGTCGATGCCCAGGCCGTCGTTGGCGTAGATGCGGTTCCCCCGGATCCCTTTTTCGACGGAGACCGTGGTGGTGACCCGCACGCCGATGCCGGGCCCTTCGTTGAAGGCGATGGTATTGCCCTCGCAGCAGGCGCCCGCCTCGCCGTAGGTGCCGCCGATGATCTGCGGACCGGAGTCCTCGGCCAGGAGGCCGCCCAGCCCGTTGCCCAGGGCGTCGCCCGCCTCGTTCGTGCCGATGTAGTTGCGGGCGACCGACGTTTCGCGCGCGCCGCTGTTGATGTAGATGCCCCAATCGGCGTTGGCAGCGATGACGTTGTTTCTGATCTCGTTGAATGCGGGCTGGTCGTTGAGGTCGATCCCATCCTCGGCATTACCCAGCGGCGTCGTTCCGTCTGCCGCCACGCCGATGGAGTTATACTGAATGACGTTTTGCTCCGACTCCGCGCCGAAGACGTCGATACCGTCGTCGCCATTCCCGCTAATGACGTTGCCGGCCTCCGGCGTATCGCCGCCGATGACGGTGTAGGCCGCCCGGTCGAGGAGAATCCCGTCCTCTTCGTTGCCCAGCGTTGCCTGGCCGGTGACATCGGTGCCGATGTAGTTGCCCTGGATCCTGTTATCTGCGAGGAACCCGGTCTCCTCGATCTCGATGCCGTTCAGGCGGTTGCCGGAGATCAGGTTGCCGTCCCCCGCTGCCGTTCCGCCCACCGTGGTGTCGCTCGCGCCGTCGATGATGATCCCCGCAAACGTGTTGCCGAGCGCCACCGTGCCGGACACATCGGTGCCCACCCGGTTGCCGCGCACGACGTTCCCGGTGACATCCTCCCCGGCGATGCGAATGCCCTGATTGTTGCTGCCGGACGCCAGGTTGCCCATGACCCCGTCGGCGCTGCCGATGAGGTTGTTCGACGACTTGACGTCGACGCCGTCCCCGTTGCCGTTGCCGCGATCCAGGGTGCCGCTGGGGTCGGTGCCCAGGAAGTTGCAGGCGATGGTGTTGCCGCCGTTGTCCTGAAGGTCGATCCCATCGGAACCAAAGCGGTTGACGACCAGCCCCCGTACCGTGCTGTTGCCAGCGGTGATGCGCAGCCCGTCAGCACCTGCACCGGCCCGGCTGCCGTCCAGCTCGACCAGCAACGACGGCGGCCACGCTGCGCATGCGGCGCCCGGCTGAGTCAGCCCGTCGATCATCACCGGACTGGTCACTTCTGGCATCTCCGAGAGCGGGCGGATCGTGTGCGGTCCTGCCCCGGGGATGTCGAAGCTGATTACGTCGGCCCCGGCATTGGCGTTCGCGTCAAGGATGGCCTGGCGCAGCGAGCCCGCCCCGCTGTCGTCGGTGGTTGTGACGGTGAAGGTCGTCTGGGCCTGGACGATGCTGGTGCCCAGCAGCATCAAGACGGCGAAAAAGGAGAGGCGTAGCATGGATGAGTCTCGTGGATTGAGAAGGTAGGTAGCGCCCTGAAACGGCGGATGCTGTCGTCATTTCACCAGCAGCATCCGCTTCGTCTGCGTGAAAGCGCCCGCGTCGAGGCGGTAGAGGTAGACGCCGCTGGGCAGATTGGCGGCCTCGAAGGTGACCTGGTGCCGTCCGGCGGGCCGCACGCCGTCGACCAGCACAGCCACCCGGCGGCCCAGCACGTCGTAGACGACCAGCCGCACCGCGCTCGCCTCGGGCAGCACGTAGCCGATCGTGGTCTGGGGGTTGAACGGATTCGGGTAGTTCAGCTCTAGGTTGAACTGTGTGGGCACCGCCGGTGTAGCTTCTACCGGCGTGAATTGGTCGAAGAAATCGTGGGAGGGCCAGGCTGTCACGCTGTTGACCGCCTCAACCAATGCCTCATTGAGCGCTCCGGCAAACGTGGTAATGTCGTTGGACCGCCCATTTGCTAGGGCGACCCAGGTGGTCTGACTTCTCGTGTTGACGGCCAGGAAGGCGGTGGTGCCAGGAAGCGAGCCGTCATGGCTGAAGAAGTGGTCGCCTCCGCCGAGGTCGAACGTGTACCAGCCCATGCCCTGATACCCTCCGCCACCGCCCGCTGGCGCGCCGGGGTCGGACAGCATCTGCTGGATCGTCTCCGGTTGCAGGATGTCGGGCCGGGACGAATCGCCATCGACGGCGGTAGCGAAACGCAGCAGGTCCGGCGCTGTGGTTACCCATCCTCCATGTGCGTCCATCGCTTCGATGTAGAAATTGCCGTAGGGCTGGGGCACCGGCTCGCCCGTGAAGACGGAGGGACCGGGTGGTGTGCCAGGCGGCATGTAGTAGCGCACCTCGTGGTCCAGCCGCTCGTCGAAACGGGAGCGGGCCAGCGCCAGGCGCTCGATGTCTGCCTCGGCCAGCAACTCGGTCACATAGGCCTGATAGGTTCGCCCCGTCACGTGCTCGATCACGCGCCCAAGCAGCAGGTAGCCAAAATTGGAGTACACGTACGCACTGCCCGGTTCGAAGTCCAGGGGGCGGCTCATCACGTAGCGGATGATGGTCTCCTGGCTCGGTGGCATCGCGGTCCCGGCTGCCTGCGCGATCTCCGTCGTCATAAACATTGGATCGCCGCTGGCGGCAGCATCCCATCCGGCAGTGTGGTACAGCAGGTCTCGGACCGTGATGTCGTTTAGGCGCGCGTCCGCAGTCTCACCTGGCAGCGGCTCCAGATTCGTCAGCAACTCGCCGAAGACGTGTGCATCGAGGTCGAGATGGCCTTCCTCGACGAGTCGGGCGACGGCCACCGCGGTGATGGGCTTGGAGACGCTAGCGATACGGAACATATCGAAGGGCTGCACCAGCTCACCGGTGGTGGTGTCGGCCAAGCCATAGCCACGTGCGAAGACGAGCCGCCCTTCATAGGCGACGGCCACAGCCGCGCCCGGCACGTCGTGCTCAGCCAGCACGTCGGGGATGAGGCTGTCGAAGGCAGCGAGTGCAGGCACCTCCGGCCCGGTCTGTGCCGCAGTAAAGTGGCTTACTGTTAAAGAAGAGAGTATCAGAAGAGCGAGTAGCCTGGGCAGCAGGCGGTTCCGATGCATGGTGCACCTCACGCTGGTTGAAAGGAAACGAGGGGAGGATCACTTCACCAGCAGCATCCGCCGCGTCTGCGTGAAAGCGCCGGCTTGCAGCTGATAGAGGTAGACGCCGCTGGGCAGGTTGGCGGCCTCGAAGGTGACCTCGTGCCGCCCGGCGGGCCGCACGCCGTCGACCAGCACAGCCACCTGGCGGCCCAGCACGTCGTAGACGACCAGCCGCACCGCGCTCGCCTCCGGAAGCTCGTAGCCGATCGTCGTCTGCGGGTTGAACGGGTTCGGGTAGTTGGGCGCCAGCGCGAAGGCCTGGGGCAGGTCCTCGGCGTCCTCGGCATCTACGCTCGTCGCCCCGGTGGTGAAGCGGAAGGCGGACGACCACGGTCCCGTCTCACCCGAGGCCGTCACGCCGCGCACGCGCCAGAAGTGCTGCTGGGTACGGGCCAGCGACCGGGGGGCGTAGCTCGTGCTGGCGAGGTCTTGCGCAGCGTCGATGATGACGCCAAAGCCGACGTCGAGTGCGATCTGGAGGTCGTAGCTCGCAGCGTCCGGCAGTGCCTCCCAGGTGAGCGCAGCACTGAGGTCGATGCCCTCGGCACCATCCTCCGGCGTGAGCAAGACCGGCAGGGCCAGCGCGGCCTCGCCACCAGAGCCGAGCGTCAGGTGCATGGCCGAGAGGCCGTCGGCGCAGGCATAGTCTGTGCCGTCCACGGTTTCGAGTCGGGTGTCGTGGGGCTGCCACCGCCCATCGGTCGAGGCCCCGCGGCCGAGCACGAGCAGTTCGTCGGGAGTGTCCAGTCCGGCCACGTCGAGGCAGACGTCGTACTGCACGGTGCCGCCTGCATCGGGCATAAGTACTTCCCAGTAGTGGCCCTGCACGCGCTGGGGCATGACGAGCGTCCCCCCGGGCGTCTCTGCAGCCGTGGGCGCGAAGCGATCCCCGCCTGGCGTCGCGTCCGAGCGCAGCACGAGTAGTGAATGCGCCTGTGCGGTCTTGCCACCGGCCTCGTCGTCCAGCTGGATCAGCAGCCGGTTAATTTGCGTGCGGATTCCGATATCTACGTTCTTCAGCGCCTGCTCGGGGCGCTCGCCCGCCCGGCGGCAGTTGCTCAGCTCGCTCGTGTTGCCCGCGCCGTCGGTGAGGGTGGCCACGTAGTAGGGCATCGAGGATGCGAAGGGCACGTCCACGCGCACCGCGTCGATGTTGGTGCCTCCGCCGACGGGGAAGCTGAGGTTACGGGAGACGAGGAAGTTCTCGGCCTCTGCCGTCGCGCCCCGGCACGAGGCGCTCGTGTAGACGTCGAGCGCGTAGGTGCCCGGCTCCGAGCCGGTCCAGAGCACCAACAGGTCGCGCCAGGTGCTCGTGCCGTCGACCTCGCCGCTTTCGACGAGGTACGGCCAGTTGATCATCGTGTTGGGCCCTTCGTCTGTATCGCCCATGTCCAGGTCCGACCAGCCATAGCCCGGCTCGTCCGCCATGCGGTCGAGGTCGAAGAGCAGGTAATTCGGATAGAGGTCGATAGCAATGCCGCCGTTGTCCATGATCTGGTTGCCCCGGATGCGGTTGCCCGTGCCGCCGCGCCAGGTGGTTCCATTGAAGACCGTGGACTCCGTGGAGGCTAGGACGAGCACGCCCGCCCCGCCGTTGCCCGTGATGAGGTTGCCTCGTCCACTGGTGTCGCCCACCCGGTTGTCGTCGCCGAGCGCACCCAGCGCGATGCCGTGCCCAGCGTTGCCCCCACCGGGCAGGCCCGTGCCGATGAAGTTGCCTTCGATGATGAGCCCGTTCGCTCCACCCGTGCCCGCCCCGCGCGTGACGGACCCTCCTTCCGAGGTCAGGTTGGGGAACTCTTGCACCTCGAAGTTGCGGATGCCGTCCTCGCCGTTGGCGGCAATAATGTTGCACGGGCCTTTACAGTCGAAGAGTTCGATGTCGTTCTCCCCGCCGATGCGCACGTTGTCGGCCAGCACCAGAATGCCGCTCTCGCCATTCCCCACGTGCGTCAGCCCGTCCTCACCGATGCCGATCATGTTGCCCTGGATGACGGTGCCCGTGGCCTCCCGGCGCACGAAGATGCCGGGTCCGCCGTTGCCCGAGATCACGTTGCAGGGCTGCTCGCAGGCTTCATCCTCCTTGAAGCCGCCGATCGTCGCCTGGGTAAAGACCTCGATGCCCGGCCCGCCGTTGGGCAGCGCGCCGTTGCCCGTCGTCGTTGTGCCGATGTAGTTGCCCTCGATGGTCGCGGTCG
>JAAAOL010000482.1 GCA_009908885.1 Bacteroidota bacterium
TGCTGGGGCGGCGCGTGGCGACGCTGGTGGAGGACCGGCAGGACGCGGGACGGCACGAGGTGCGGTTCGACGCCTCGCAGCTGGCGAGCGGGCTCTACGTCTACCGCCTTACGGCCGGGGAGGCGGTACGAAGCGGGCGGATGCTGCTGGTGAAGTAATGTG
Organism: Bacteroidota bacterium; assembly: GCA_009908885.1. Classification (GTDB taxonomy): domain Bacteria; phylum Bacteroidota; class Rhodothermia; order Rhodothermales; family JAAAOL01; genus JAAAOL01. The sequence continues at coordinate 163 of JAAAOL010000482.1, forward strand.
GAGAGCTGGACTACGGTTCAATGGCCATCGCCGAAGGCCGCGAGGCCGCCCGCGCCGTGGACGCTGCCCTCGAAGGCGTGACGCATCTGCTCACCAGAGGGGCGGGCGACCTGCCGCGCGCCTGATCCGTTTCCCGCCGCGCTACTCCGCCGCCACGAACCGCCCGACGACCGGCAGGTGGTCGCTCGCCCGCGCCTGGGCTGCACGGTCCAGGGGCTGCGCCACCCGGACGCTGCCCGGCACCATCTCCGGCTGCATCGTCTCGCTCGGCAACAGGTAGTCCAGCTGGCGCTCCGGGGCCTCCGCCGGGTGGGTCAGCGCGCCCGTGCCTTCCAGGGGATCGACGAACTGCACGGGGCCGAGCGCGCGGTCCTGGTTGAGCAGCAGCGTCCGCTCAGGGCTGTCGGCCAGCATGTTCAGGTCGCCCGCGATGAGGACGTTGGCCGCCGGGCACACCTGCCGCTCCCGGGCGAGGGCATCGTGCAGCATCCGCACCTGCCCGCGCCGCCACCCCGCGTTGCGTGCGCCGCCGCCCGCCTTGAGGTGCGCGCCGACGAGGGTGAACGCGTAGCCCGGACGGGCCTGCACCGTCGTCGTCCACAGGCGGTGGTTGATGAGGCTCGTCGCCGCCGGGCGGCCTGCGTCGTCCGTCGTGCCCTCGATAGGCGTCACGACGGAGGCGAACGTCTGGAGCGTCCCCAGCGGCAGGCGGCTCAGCACGACGACGTTCTGGTACCAGTTCAGGCTCTCGTGCCCCGCCACGAACCGGTAGCCGAGATCGGGCACGAGCGAGTCGGCCAGCACCCGCGCGAACGGCGCGCTCTCGAACTCCTGCAGCACCACCACGTCGGCGTCCAGCGCCCGCAACACCTGCGCGAACAGCGTGTCCCGCCCGGCCAGGGGCGGCGCAGCGTTCTCCCGGTCGTTGTCGATGTACGGGTCGTCATAGGCATCCACGAAGTGCTCCACGTTCCACGTCGCCACGCTGAACGTGTCGCCCGGCGGGTAACGGTAATCGGGCGGGAGCGTGGCGGTTGCGAGGAGGCCGCAGTCGGGCGCGTCGGGACCGGGCCGCAGGCTAGTGCAGCCCGCGAGCAGGACGGTGGCACAAAAGAGGAGCAGTGACCACGATGGCAGGCGGTGGGAAGGCATCGGGCAGAGCAGCGGCAGGTGGATGATAGGCAGAGCGCCACAGCAACCGGCGGGCCGGGGCGTTAGATCCGCGTTTGGCTCTGGAGGGGGTTGTGAACGCGGCGGCGCACGAGCGTCGGGCTCTGCTTGAGCATGCCGTCCTCTTCGAGCGTCATCCCGGACCCTGATCCGGGATCCAGAGAACGGCTGCCCTTCTGGATCTCCGCCGTACGCGGGGATGACAGGCAGAGACGAAGCGTAGTAGGACACAACATACTCTATGGAATTCCCGCGAAGCCGTCGGTCGCGCTTGCCAGACGCAGTATGACCCTGTACCTTTTGCGTACAAAAACGTCTTAATTCAGAAACCGCCCCACCATGCTCTCCAGCGCCTGCGAATACGGCCTCCGTGCGGCCCTCTATCTGGCGTCACTGCGTCCCGACGGCTACGTCCCGATCCGGCAGATCAGCGACGAACTGGACATCTCGTTTCCGTTTCTGACGAAAGTCTTCCAGCAGCTGACGCAGGCGGACCTGATGACGTCCATGCGCGGGCCGAAGGGCGGCGTGGCCTTCACACGCCCCGCCGACCAGATCACGCTGAAGGAGATCGTTCTGGCCATCGACGGGCCGGAGTTGTTCGAGGATTGCGTGCTGGGCCTGCCCGGCTGCGGCGACCAGAAGCCGTGCCCGATTCACGACCAGTGGACGACCGAGCGAAAGCGGCTCGACGCCATGTTCTCCAACGTCACGCTGGGCGACATGGCCGACGACATCGAGGCGTTCGACGTGCGGCTGCGCGCGCTGCCCGCCTGAATACCTCCGTGAACATTCCGTGAGACCACCGGAGGCCCTTGGATCATTGCATTGCCATCTCTATTATTAAGACAAGTTAGTATTAATACCGGAATAACCGAATGTGGTCCACAGGCTGCACATACGGCATCCAGGCGGCGCTCTTCCTCGCCGTGCGCGACGCGAAGGCATACGTCCCGATCCGGCAGATCAGCGACCACCTCGGCGTCTCGTTCCACTTTCTGACCAAGGTGCTCCAGGTGCTGAACCATCACGGTGTGCTCCGATCGCAACGCGGCCCGCACGGCGGCGTCGCCCTCGCCCGGACGGCGGACGCCATCAGCCTGCGCGACCTGATCGTCGCCGTCGACGGGCCGGGGCTGTTCGAGGATTGCGTGCTGGGCCTGCCCGGCTGCGGCGACCAGAAGCCGTGCCCGATCCACGACCACTGGGCGGACGTACGCGGCTGCTTCGATCAGCACCTCGCCGCGACGACGCTGGCCGAGCTGGCCCGGAATCCGGACTGGCTCGCCCTCTGGCAGATCACCGCTACTGAAGACGACGATTTTGCTTGATCCCTAATTCGGATAAAAAACGACGTTATCCACAACACGCAGATAGACTCATGGCACGCTCCTTCACCGCTTTCCTCCTCAGCCTGCTCGTCCTCACGGCCGCCGCGTGCGGCGGGGGCGATGCCGACGGCGACGCCGCCGCCACGTCGACCTCCGAGGCTTCGTCTGGCGCCGTGACCGCGGCGGACGTCGGTCCCGTTACGTCGGTCGACCTCGGCCCGCTGGACGCCCAACTCGCCGCCGAGGGGGAGACGATCTACAAGACGCGTTGCACCGCCTGCCACAAGATGGACACGCGCTACGTGGGCCCGCCGCTCGCCGACGTGCTCGACCGCCGCGATCCGGTGTACGTGATGAACATGATCCTGAAGCCGGAGGAGATGATCCAGAAGCACCCCGACGCGAAGGAGCTCTTCGCTGAGTACGGGACGATCATGACCAACCAGAACCTGACCGAAGAGCAGGCGCGCGCCATCCTGGAGTATCTGCGCCAAGTGGACGCGGACGCCGCTGACTCAGACGCTACCAACTAGGCGACTCCCATTCGACACTCCCTCAACACACCACCACACGGAGGATAACATGCTATCCACCCCGCTAAAACGCACTCTCATCGTCGCTGCGACCGTCCTGGGGCTGGGCGTCCTCGCCTTCGCCTGCCAGACGACGGAGACGCAGCGCGCCGGCAACGGCGATGCTGCCGAACAGGTCTACGTCCCGCCGGGCTCGCTGGATGAATACTATGCCTTCATGTCCGGCGGCTACAGCGGGCAGCTCACTGTGCACGGCCTGCCCTCGGGGCGTCTGCTCAAGACGGTGCCGGTCTTCTCCCAATTCCCCGAAAACGGCTGGGGCTACTCCGAGGAGACCAAGTCCATGCTGCAGACCTCGTACGGCTTCGTGCCGTGGGACGACTCCCACCACCCCGAGCTGTCGCAGACCGACGGCGTGCCGGACGGGCGTTGGATCTTCATCAACGCCAACAACACGCCGCGCGTGGCCCGCATCGACCTGACCACGTTCGAGACGACGGAGATCCTGGAGATCCCGAACTCGGCGGGCAACCACGCCTCGGCCTTCGTCACGCCGAACACGGAGTACATCTCGGCCGCCACGCGCTTCAGCATCCCGATGGAAGAGGGCACGCTGAACAACCAGGATGTCTCCATCGATTCGTACGCGGAGAACTTCAAGGGGACGATCTCCTTCATCCGCGCCGACGAGCCGGGCGCCATGCGCGTCGCCTTCCAGATCCTGGTGCCGGGCTTCGACTATGACCTCTCGCACGCGGGCAAGGGCCCCTCGAACGGCTGGGCCTTCTTCACCAGCTACAACAGCGAGCAGGCCAACACGCTGCTGGAGGTCAACGCCTCGAAGAACGATAAGGACTTCATCGCCGCCGTCAACTGGCAGCAGGCCGAGCAGTACGTGGAGCAGGGCGAGTGCCAGACGGTGCCCGGCGAGCACGCCCACAACTACCTGGACGAAGAGACCCACGTCTTCCAGCACGAGATGGAGTCGGAGACCTGCGTCCTGAACCCCGGTGAGCTGGACGGGCTGATCTACTTCCTGCCCACGCCCAAGTCGCCGCACGGCGTCGACGTGGACCCGACGGGCCAGTACATCGTGGCCGGCGGCAAGCTGGCGACGGTCATTCCGGTGTTCTCCTTCCAGAACGTGATGGACGCCATCGAGAACGAGCAGTTCGAGGGCGAGATCGACGGGATTCCGGTGCTGGAGTACGAGGCCATCCTGCACGGTGAGGTAGAGAATCCGGGCCTCGGACCGCTCCATACCGAATTCGACGGGAAGGGCTTCGCCTACACGACGGCCTTCATCTCGTCCGAAATCGTGAAGTGGGACATCGAGAATACGCAGGTGGTCGACCGCATCGCCACGTACTATTCGCCGGGTCACCTCATGATTCCGGGCGGCGACAGCAGCGAGCCGTGGGGCGAGTATCTGGTGGCGCTCAACAAGATCACCAAGGACCGCTACCTGCCGACGGGACCGGAGCTGGCGCACTCGGCGCAACTCATCGACATCAGCGGAGACAAGATGAAGCTGCTGCTCGACTTCCCGACGATGGGGGAGCCGCACTACGCACAGGGCCTCCCGGCCGACATCATCAAGGACAAGCAGGTCAGGATCTACGAGATCAGCGAAAACAAGAGTCCGCACGGCGTCAAGAGCGAGGATGAGACCCGCGTCGAGCGCGACGGCAACGAGGTGCACATCTACATGAGCGCCATCCGCAGCCACTTCGCGCCGGACAACATCGAAGGCATCGAGGTCGGCGACGAGGTCTACTTCCACCTGACCAACCTGGAGCAGGACTGGGACATCCCGCACGGCTTCGCCGTCAAGGGTGCCAACAACGCCGAGTTGCTGGTGATGCCGGGCGAGACCCGTACGCTGAAGTGGGTCCCGCAGAAGGCGGGCGTCATTCCGTTCTACTGCACCGACTTCTGCTCGGCGCTCCACCAGGAGATGCAGGGCTACGTCCGCGTCTCGCCGGAGGGGGCAGCGCCGCCCATCGCTGCACACACCGGCGCCACCGCCGCGAGTGCCACGAACTAAGGGCGGAGGGTTGTGAGTGTGCGGGCGTGCTGGCGTCCTCCTCCGCGTCCGCGCACTCCCTCCCCCTTGTTTCGCCCGAGCGCGCTGTTCGGGATGCCGATAGCGGCGACGGGGGATCCACCGTGCGGAGGGCCCGAGGCTACAGGCGGGCATAGAAACGACGCATCGAGAAAACGACGAATAAAGGAAGCGAGGCCGGGGCGTTACGTCGTCTCTTCGATGCGTTGTCTCGTCGATTCCCGGGTGCCTCGACGCGTCTCACCCATCAGGCGATCTCGACGCTGCCACGCGAAAACGGTATCAGAGCCATGACCACACGAACTCGCATTATCACCGCCCTCGCGGCGCTGTCGCTGCTGCTGGTCTTCGCCTTCCCGATCTGGTCGGTGACGCTGGAGGCGCCGCAGTACCCCGAGGGCATCGGGATGGAGATCTGGGTCAACACCGTGAAGGGCCAGAACCCGCACGATCTCAACAGCATCAACAAGCTGAACCACTACATCGGCATGAAGCCCATCGAGCCGGATGCGATCCCGGAACTGCAGTACATGCCGTGGATCATCGGCGCGCTGGTGGTGCTGGGCCTGGCCGCGGCGGCCTCGGGCAAGCGGTGGGCGCTCTACACCTGGGTCACCCTCTTCCTGGTCACCTGCGTGGCGGGTATGGTGGACTTCTGGATGTGGAATTATGACTACGGCCACGATCTGGACCCGGAGGCCGTCATCCAGGTGCCAGGCATGACGTACCAGCCGCCGCTCATCGGCTCGAAGCAGATGCTGAACATCACGGCCCACTCGTGGCCCGCGCTGGGGGGTATCGTCACGTTCCTCGCCGCGGGCGTGAGCGTGGCGCTGGCAGGGTTCGAATGGTGGCGCAGTCGCTCTGAGAACGAGGTCGCGGATGAGACCAGCGACACCGCTGCCTCGAAACCGTCGTCGTCCCTCCAGCAGACCTGATCCCGCCGTCCCATGCTTCGCGTTCTCACCATCACCCTCATGCTCGGCCTACTCCTCCTCGCGGGGTGCACGCCCGAGCCCGAGCCGATCCGCTACGGGCAGGACGAGTGCGCCTACTGCCGCATGGCGATCACGGACCCGCGCTATGGCAGCGAACTGGTCACCAGCACCGGCAAGACGTACATGTTCGACTCCATCGAATGCCTGGCTGCGCACGTGCAGACGACGGCGCAGGAATCTCCTGAGATCGAGGTGCACTCCCTCTGGGTGACGGACTACACGCGCCCCGAGCACCTCATCCGGGTGGATGCGGCCGCCTTCCTGCACAGCGACAGCCTCCGCAGCCCGATGGCGCTCAACGTCGCCGCCTTCGGCGACCGCGCCCGCCGCGATGCCGCCCACGACTCGCTCGGCGGTACGCCGATGGGCTGGGCGGAGGTCAAGCACCTGGTGCAGGAGCAGTGGCTGGAGGATCCTTCGGAGCGCCCGGCGTCGATGTCGTCCCACGTTCACTGAGCCTCGCCCGAGTCATGTCGTACCAACTCCGTGTCCGTCGCTGGTGTGTAGAAGTGTGGAAGGGTGGAAGTGTGGAGGCAACAAACATTCACACCTCCATACCTTCACCCCTTCACACCCAGATTCGCCTGGCGCTGCCCGCCTCGGCCCAGCCGCGCACCATCACCGTCGCGCCGGACGGGCCGGTGCCGACGCTCACCGCCGCCATCGCGCAGGCCCAGCCCGGCGACCGCATCGCCGTACAGCCAGGCGTCTACCGCGAGCCGACGATCCAGGTGGACAAGCCGCTCACCATCGAGGGCACGGGCTTCCCGACGCTCGACGGTCAGGACGAACGCACCATCCTGCACGTGACGGCGGACAGCGTGACGATCCGCGGGCTGCACTTCCGCGACGTGGGCACCAGCTTCATGGAAGACCGCGCCGCCATCAAGGTGGACAAGGCCAGCGGCTGCGTCATCGACGGCAATCGGCTGGAGGACACCTTCTTCGGCATCTATCTGGCCAAGGCCACCCGCTGCCACGTGACGAACAACGAACTGCGCGCGCACGGCAAGTCGGAATCCTTCTCCGGCAACGGCATCCACCTGTGGTACTCCACCCACATCACCATCCGCGGCAACACGATCCGCGGCCACCGGGATGGCATCTACTTCGAGTTCGTGGAGCAGAGTCACGTGGAGGACAATCTGAGCGAGGGCAACCTGCGCTACGGCCTCCACTTCATGTACTCGGACCGGTGCCGCTACGAGCGCAACACCTTCCGCGACAACGGTGCGGGCGTGGCGGTGATGTACACGGACGAGGTCGTGATGCGCGACAACCGCTTCGAGCACAACTGGGGCAGCGCCGCCTACGGCCTCCTGCTGAAGGACATCTACGACAGCGAGATCGTGGGCAACGTGTTCGTCCGA
>JAAAOL010000134.1 GCA_009908885.1 Bacteroidota bacterium
GTACGTCATCGTGCGCGGCCCCGAAGTCGCAGAGCGCCTCGGCCAAATCGGCGGTTTGCCGACCGAGGTGCTGCAACCGCTCGCGCAGGAAGAGCCGCAGCGCTGCCAGCACCTGATCGTTGCGGGATCGGCCGGTGTGGATCTTTTTGCCGGTGTCGCCGAGGCGTTCCGTCAGATACTGCTCGATGGCCGTGTGGCAATCCTCCTGCTCTGGACGCACCGTCACGTCGCCCACCAGCGCCGCCTCGCGCAGTTCGTGCAGCACCGCCTCGACCTCGGCCAGTTCGTCCGCGCTCAGCACGCCGATCTGCGCGAGGCCCCATGCGTGGCCGAGGGTCCCGTCGATGTCGTAAGGCAGCAGCAGCGTGTCCCACTGCCAGTCGTTGCCCACAGTGAATCGCGTCACCCAGGCAGCGGCGCGGGTGTCCTTGTGCCAGAGGGTCATGGTCGAACGGGTCAGGCGGCGGGCGCGAAGTAGTCCAGCACGAGGCCTTTGTAGACGTCGACGGCGGCCTCGACCTCGTCGATGGCGATGTGCTCGTGGGCGGTGTGGGAGCGCTCGCTGAGGCCCGGCCCCAGCTTGATCGTCGGCACGTCGTGCAGGAAGATCCAGTCCGACGCCGTCGGGGAGCCGAAGGGGACGCCGCCGGTAGCGCGGATGCAGGCCTGCGCGATGCGGGTGTCCTCGTCGGTGCTGACCGGAATGAGCCGCTTGCTATGCACCTCCACGTCGGATTCCAACAACTCCGCCACCAGCGCCGTCAGTTCGTCGTGCGAGTAGGTGGGCGTCGAGCGGATGTCGACGTAGAACGTACACCGGTCCGGGATCATGTTGCGTGCCGACCCGCCGTCGATGGTGGTCACGGCCACCGTGGGCCGTCCGAGATACGGATCCTGGCGGTCGAACGTCAGCGTCTGGAGCGTCTCGATGTCGCGGGCAGCGCGGAGGATGGCGTTGTCGCCCAGGTGGGCGCGGGCGGCGTGGGCCGTGGTGCCGTGGGCGTGGATCTTCAGGATGAGCAGGCCTTTCTGGGCCACGCAGGGCTGGAGCGCGGTCGGCTCGCCGACGACGGCGGCGTGGAGGTCGGGCAGGTGCGGACGCAGGTCGGCCAGGCCGTTGTAGGGACCGCCCGTCTCCTCGCAGGCCGTGAGGGCCACGAGGACGCGCCCGTTTGGCGGCGCCCACCCGTCGGCGGCGAGGTCGAGCAGGGCCGTGGTCATTGCCGCGCCGCTGGCCTTGGCGTCCACGGTGCCGCGTCCGTAGAGGTGCCCCTCGCGCACCACCGGCTCGAACGGGTCGAAGGGATGCCGGGCCGAGGGGGGCACGACGTCCAGATGTGAGTTTAGGAGCAGGCAATTCGGTCCATCGCCCCACCAGAAGTACACGTTGTTGTCGTGGCGGGCGACGGGCACCCCGGCGGCGCGCACGTAGTTTTCCACGAAGTCGGCGATCGGACCTTCCTCACCGCTCAGCGACGGGAAGGCGACGAGGTCTTTCAGCAACTGGAGAGCAGTCGAGCTTTTGGTCAGGACTTGCATGATGGATGTGTGTGTTGTGTTGTGCGTGAGGATGCCTGCGGAGCATGGAATGAGAGGGACCACTCAGACGCCCAAACTCCCATCCTCCCAAACTCACACTACGCGGGTCGCATAAGCGCGAGCGAGGACGTCGTCCGGTGCGCAGATGAACACCTCGCCGATGCCGCTGCGGAGCGCTTCGAACGCGACGTGCAGCTTGACGCGCATCCCGCCGTAGATCCACCCTGTCGCGGTGCCTTCCTCGAAGGTGGCCGCGTCGCACTCGTGGAGGTGGGAGGCGGGCTCGTCCGCATACCGCTTGAGGCCGCCCGTCTCCGTGACCAGCAGCAGCTGCTCCGCCCCGAGCGCTTCGGCCAGCGCGTGGGCGACGGTGTCGGCGTTGACGTTGTAGAGCTGCCCGGCGTCGTCCAGCCCGAGGGGCGCGACGACCGGGAGGAAGCCCGCGGCGAGCAGGTGGGTGAGCGCATTCGTATTGACTCGCTCGACGTCCCCCACCCAGCCGAAGTCGATCTGCTCGCCGTCGATGGTCCACGGCGGGCGCTTCGTCACCCGCAGCACGCCGCCGTCCGCACCGGAGAGGCCGACGGCGGAGAGGCCGTGCGTAGTAGCTTGAGCCACGAGCTGCACGTTGATCTGCCCTCGCAGCATCCACTGCACGAGGTCGAGGTCGAGGTCAGTCGTGACGCGTCGTCCCTGCACGATGGTGGGCTCGTGACCGAGGCGGTGCGCCACGTCGGTAATCTGGGGGCCGCCCCCGTGGACGATGACGACGGGGTGGGTCTGTTGCAGCTCGGCGACGGCCGCCCAGAACGTGTCCAGCACCTCGGGCTGGTCCACGAGCGCGCCTCCGATCTTGATGACGATGGGGTCAGGCATGGGAACGGGGTCAGGCGAGGGCGGAAACGAGGGCATGGCCGTTCAGGGCATGGCCGTTGCGGGCGTTGGCGGGCGTGCAGAGGTCCCAGGCGTATTCGAGGATGGCCTTCTGGGCGTGGAGCCGGAACTCGGACTGCAACAGGTGCAACGCCTGCGGCCCGTCCAGCACGGCATCGTCCACCACCACGTTGCGGCGGACGGGGAGGCAGTGCATGAAGACGCCATTCTGCGTCCTCGCCATGCGATCCGCCGTGATGCGCCAGTCGGTGGCCTGCTGCCGGATCTGCGCTTCCTGGTCGGGATCGGTGTAGACCATCGGGCCGCCCCAGGCCTTCGCATAGATGACGTCGGCCCCGTCACAGGCAGCGTCCAGGTCGTCCATCTCGACCACCGAAGCGCCGTGCGCGGCGGCATACGACGTCGCTTGCGCCATTACGCCGGGGTCGAGCGCGTAGGAGTCGGGCCGGGCCACCGTAACGTCCATGCCGAGGCGTGACGCCATCAGGAGGGCCGAGTTGGGCACCGCCATCGGGAGCGCCTTCGGGTGGTGGGTCCACGCCAGGACGAGCCGCTTGCCCGAGAGGTCGTCGCCGAAGTGGGTCTTGAGCGTGGCCGCATCGGCGAGGGCCTGGCAGGGGTGGTGAAAGGCCGACTCCAGGTTGATGACGGGCACGTCGGCGGCCTGCGCGAAGGTGTGGAGCAGCTGCTCGGAGCGGTCCTTCTCGTAGTCCGTCATCGACGCGAAGACGCGCACGCCGAGGGCATCGTAGTAGCGCGAGAGCACGCCGACGGCCTCGTTGATGTGTTCGGCCTCGGCGCCGTCCATCACGACGCCCTCGTCCCAGGCGAACGACCAGGTGCCCTGCCCGGCGACGAGCGTCGTAGCGTGCGCCCCGAGCTGCGTGGCGGCCAACTCCATCGACGTGCGGGTGCGCAGCGACGGGTTGAAAAACATCAGCGCGATGCTCTTGCCGCGCGCCGCGTGGGACCACGTCGTACCGGCGCGATGGTGCAGGAGCGCCGCGTCGAGTTGTTGCTTCCAGATCGAGTCGTCGAGCCCGTGCCAGTCGAGAAGGTGGGGCATGGTTTTTTGCGTGTGGAAGGGTGGATGTATGGGAGTGTGGGGGCAGTGGCTACGCCGTGGCGAGGTGGGCCGTCATCACGGCGTCGAACGCGTCGGCGAACTGCTGGACGGCCTCGGGGGGCAGCGTGAGCGGCGGCATCAGGCGTAGCACGTTCGGATGCGCGGCGCTGCCGGTGAGGATGCCCGCGTCGAGCAGGGCCTGCCGGACCGGCTTCGCGGGGATCGGCAACTCTACGCCGATGAGGCAGCCCTTTCCGCGCACGGCGACGGCGTGTGGGGCGACCGCCTCGGACAACTGGTCGAAGATCACCGGCGCCTTCGGCATCAGGTCGTCGTCGAGGAGCGTCTGGAGCGTCGCGTGGAGCGCCGCCATCGCCAGCATGCCACCGCCGAAGGTCGAGCCCTGGTCGCCGGGCTGTACGGTGGCCGCGATGGCGTCGGAGGCCAGCACAGCGCCCACCGGCACGCCGGAGCCGAGGCTCTTGGCCAGCGAGATGAGGTCTGGCGTCATCCCTAGCTGATCGGCGATCGAGAACGTGCCAGTCCGTCCGACGCCCGTCTGCACCTCGTCGAAGATGAGCGCCACACCGTGCGCATCACACAGGGCCCGTAGTCCCTGAAAGTAGCTCGGCGGCGCTTCGAGGACGCCCGCCATGCTCTGGATCGGCTCCAGGATGATGGCGCCGACGTCGTCATGCTGGGCGAGGAGTGCTCTCGCGGCGTCCAGGTCGCCGAATGGGGCGAAGTGGGTGACGGGCAGGACGGCGGCGTACGGCGTCCGGTACTTCGGATTGTGGGTCGTCGCCAGGCTGCCGAGCGTCCGCCCGTGAAAGCCCGCGTGCATCGCGATGACGCCGGGCTTGCCGGTCCAGGAGCGCGCCAGCTTGAGGGCCGTCTCGTTCGCCTCGGTGCCCGAGTTGCAGAAAAAGACGTGATCCAGCCCATCCGGCGCCATCTGGGTCAGCAGTTGGGCCGCTTGCGCACGGACCGGGCTGTAGACGGCGTTCGAGTAGAACAGCAGCTCAGCGGCCTGCTGCTGGATCGCCTGGACGACGGTCGGCGGGCAGTGGCCGAGCAGCGTCACGCAGTGGCCCCCGTACAGATCGAGGTAGGCGGTGCCCTCAGCATCCCAGACGGTGCACCCCTCGCCACGCACCAGCGCGACGGGCATCTTGGTGTACGTCGGGAGCTGGACGAGGTCTTCGAGGTGGATGGTGTCGGTCGTGGTCATGGGGTCAGAGCGGTACGGCAGATGAATGATGACTCAGGCGTAGGCCGGGACGGGGGTGGTCGGGAGGAGACCCGCCGTCTCGGGCAGGTCGAGCAGCAGGTTGAGGTTCTGGACGGCCTGGCTCGCAGCGCCTTTCAGCAGGTTGTCGAGCGCGACTCCGACGACGAGGTGGTCGCCCTGGACGACCCAGCCGAGGTCGCAGAACGGCGTGTGGACGGCATAGCGCAGTTCGGGCAATTCGCCGGGCCACAGGCGCACGCACGGCGCGTCGGAGTAAGCCTCGGTGAACCAATCGGCTACGGTGTCTGCGTCGACACCTGTCGGCAGCGCGATGTGAGCCGTCCCCCAGATGCCCCGCGTCCAGGGGCCGGACGACGGGACGAAGGCGACGTCGGTCTGCGGACCGAGCACGGTCTGCACTTCGGGAAGGTGCTGGTGGGCGAGCACCTTGTAGGCCCGCACGTTGCCGTCGCGCGTGGGGAAGTGGGTTGCCGCCTTGGGCTGCACGCCGGAGCCCGACGCCCCGGTCAGCGCCGTGACGTGCGCGGTGAGTCCGTTCAAATGCTGGGCGAGCGGCCAAAGCGCTAAGCCGATCCCCGTCGCAAAGCAGCCGGGGTTGGCGACGTACTTGGTCGGATAGGGTGCGTGAACTTCGGGCAAGCCGTAGGCGAACGCCGAGAGCAGGTCGGGCGCGGGATGGGTGAAGCCGAACCAGTCGTCGTAGAGCGTGGCGTCGTCGAACCGGAAGTCGGCGCTCAGGTCCACGATGGCCCCGTCGAAGCCCTGGTCGAGCAGATGGAGCACGGCGGTAGCGCCCTGGCCGTGTTCAGCGGCGACGAGGACGGCGTCCAGACCGGCCGGGTCGAGCGTCTCGGAAAACACCAGGTCCGTCTGCCCGTGCAGGTGCGGGTGGGCCGCCGCGACGGACTGCCCGGCGAAGGTGCGGCTCGTCACGGCCACGAGGTCGATCGTGGGATGAGCCGCGACCAACCGGATCAACTCACCGCCGACGTAGCTGGCGCCGTGCAGGAGGCCGACGGGGTGGGATGCGTCATTCAGCAGGGTCATACCGCGACTCCGAATGGATGAGCGTTCCAGGACGGCGAGGTCGTCTCCAGCGTGTGGGCGATCAGTTCGGTCAGGGCCGTGGCATCTTGCCGGGCGTTGAGAGCGGGGATGCCCAGCTCGTTGCGGATGTACTGCTTGCCCACGGCGTTGTCCGTCACCGGTCCCGTCATCACGGCGATGTCGGCCCGGTAGCGGTCGCGGAACAGGTGGTCGGCGGCCCAGGCCCCGGCGAGGTCGACGGCGGCGACGACGTGCGCGGTGGTGAAGTGCTGCAACTCCTTGTCCCGCAGCAGCTCGTCCACGCCATAATAGCCGATGAAACCGTCACCCAGTTCGAGGAGGCAGACGTCCGGGTGGTGCTCGTTCAGGTGAGCGATGAGGCCTTTCGCCAGCGGGGCCATCTGCTTGTTCGTCGAGGCGACGACGCCCGCGTCGGTGAAAGAGGCCGACGCGATCGCCCCGTGGGCCTGCATCGTGCGCGTGTCCCGCTTGAGGGAGGCACCCGTCAGCTTGCCCGTCGCCACCCGTAGGCCCGCCGCCGTCAGCCCCTCGACCAGCGTGCAGACGGCCTTCGTCTTGCCGGTATTCATCGACGTCCCGCTCACCATGACGAGCGGGGCGGAGGTGTCCAGCGAGAAGGCAGGCTCGATGGCGTAATCCTGGATCCGCGCATACGTCCACTGATCGTTCGACTGCACCAGCACCGCGCCCAGCACTTCGACCTCCAGCGCGGGGCCGAGGTCGGGGTGATCGGACGTACACTGGCCGACGATCCCGCCCAGGTTGAGCACGTTCAGCGTGTCGCCGGGGGCGATGGAACGCGGGATGCGGCCGCTGTAGCCTTTGAGGGCCTGCCGCTCGCCCAGGACGCCGACGAGCACGTCGCCCGCCTGGATCGTCTGGAATGAGCCGTCGGTGCATTCGAGCTGGTTGTACTGCGCCTTGTCGTGCAGCGCGCGGACGGCGACGCAGTAGCCCTCCTCCGCGATGACGTGGTCAGACAGCACCACCTCGTTCGTGAGTCCGCAGCGGGACGCCGTCGAGGCGATCAGGTCGACGTCGTGCACGGTATGGTGTTGAAGTAGAGGCATGATCGAAGAAGACATGGCGGGAGAGGGGGTTACAGGGAAGCGGGCTGGTGAGTGTTGGTGGTGCGGGCCTTGGTCGCGAGGACGCCCTGGAGACCGGCGAGGCGGGTGAAGCCCCGCGCGTCCCGGCCGTTCCAGAGGGCGTTCTCCTCGCCGTAGGTCGCCACGCCCGCGTTGAAGAGCGAGTGCGGGCTGTCGGCGCCGAGGACGTCGATGTGGCCTTTGAACAGCTTCAGGGTCACCGTGCCGCTGACGACCTCCTGCGACGTGTCGAGGAAGGCTTCGATGTCCCGCATCACGGGGTCGAAGTACTGGCCTTCGTGCAGCAGCATGCCGTAGAAGTCACCGAGCTGTTTCTTCTGCACCTGCTGCCACTTGCTCAGGACCAGCTTCTCCAGCTCCCGGTGGGCGGTGATGAGCAGGAGGGGGGCGGGCGCCTCGAAGCCGACCCGACCCTTGATCCCCAGGATCGTGTCGCCCACGTGGATGGCGCGTCCGACGCCGTGCTCGCCGCCGAGGGTGTTCAGCGTCTCGATCAGCGCGACGGGATCCATCGCAGTGCCATCGAGGGCGACGGGCAGGCCGTTCTCGAAGGTGAGCGTCAGCGTCAGCGGCGCGTCGGGCGCGTCCGCCGGGGCGACGGTGTCGGGGTAGGCGTCGTCGGGCAGCGGGTCGGTCGTGGTGTGCGTCTCCTTGCCGCCGACGGTCGTGCCCCAGAGCCCCCGGTTGATC
>JAAAOL010000304.1 GCA_009908885.1 Bacteroidota bacterium
AAGTAGCGCAAGCGTTCGTTTTACCCTCCCGATGCGGTCGGCTGGCACCGCGACGGTCGTCGTCAGCACCGTCAGGAAGGTGCGCACGCTGTGCGGGGCGACGTGCACGAATTGCACAGGTCGGGAGGCGCGCACCATCGCAAAAAAAGAAGCGCCCGCCCCGGCGGAGGAGCGGACGCTTCGCCTCCGTCGTGTGGTGACGGAGGATGCGCAGCAGGACGGCTACGTCAGGGTCACTTGACGAGCGTGACCGATTGCGTCTCGACGAGCGTCTGCGCGTCGGTTTCGGCCATCACCCGCACGAGGTAGGTGCCCGAGGCCAGGTCCGCCGCGTCGAGCGTGATGCGGTGGCCCGTCCCCGGTGCCACGGACTGCGCCGGGAGCGACATCACCGTGCGGCCCAGCAGGTCCGACACTTCCACCGTGACCGTCGCCGCCTCGCTCAGGTCGAAGACGACCGTCGTCGACGGGTTGAACGGGTTCGGGTAGTTGCCTCGCAGCGTGAAGGTCGCCGGGACGTCGGGAGCGGCCTCATCGGCCGTGAGCTCGCCGCGCGTGAGCGTTACCGACGCGCCCGGTCCCGCCGTCTGGAAGCTGCCATCGCTCGCCACGGCCCGGTGGTAGAGCGTCGCCTCGCCGCCGACCGGGACGCCATTGGCGGTGAGGAGCGTCCCCACCGTGCCGAAGTCGGTCGTAAACGACGTGCCTGTGAGGACCGAGTCTACCAGCACGGTCTCGAAGTTGGCATCCAGCGCCAGCTGCCAGCGGTAGACCACGTCGTTGCCGTTGGCATCGCTCGCGTCGCTCCACTCGGCGCTGAACGCCGTGGCCGGGTCGCCCGAGATGTTGACGGCAGCACCGTCCGCGGGCGACGTGATTTCTGGGGCCGATGGGGCCACGTTGGTCGAGGCGAGCGCTTGCCCGCGCACCTCGCCCCCCGGATCGTCGTCCGAGTGGACGTTGACGTAGTACTGCCCGCCGTAGAGGGCGTCAGCCTGCGCCGCATCGAGCGTAAAGACGTTGTCCGCCGCCGGGAAGCTGCCGCTGCGGTCGTCATCGCCGACGGTCACCGCGAGCGGGAAGATGACGCCGCCGTTCGTCGCAGGACCGGCCTCGTGGATGTGCGCGCCGATGTCGGTAGCGAAGTTGCTCTCCAGCCCGCCGAAGGCACCGCTGACGGTCAGCTCCGACGTTTCAGTGTCGTACGCCAGGAGCGCTCCGCCCGTGCCCGCCGTCATCACTGGCGGCACTTCGTTCATGCCTGCGAGAGTGGCCTCGAAGACGCGCATCGAGAAGGGGAGCACCTGCCCGCGAATCTCGCCCGCCGGATACGTCTCCGAGTGGACGTTCACGTAGTAGTCGCCCGCCTCCAGGGCTGCCCGTTGCGTGGCATCGAGCGTGAAGGTGTTCGCCCCTGCGGCGAAGGTGCCGCTGCGGTCGTCGTCGCCGACGGCCACGGTGAGGGCAAAGATGACCCCGCCGTCGATGCCGAGGCCCGCTTCGTGGATGTGCGCGCCGATATCGGTGGCGAAGTCGCTCTCCAGGCCGCTGAACGCGCCCGAAGCGATGAGCTGGTCGCCGCGCCGCTCGACGAGCACGCCGCCCACGCCAGGCGAGGCGTTCGCCGTCGTCTCGGCACGGCCCGACAGGATGGACCGGTAGACGTCGTCGCCGTCCTGCTTGCCCGCGCCGTCCAGCGCCGGGATGAGCTGCCCGCGGATCTCGCCCGCTGGAAGCGCCTCCGTGTGGATGTTGACGTAATACTGCCGCGCACGGAGCGTCTCGATCTGTCCCTCATCGAGTTCGTACGTGTTGTCGGCGGCTTCGAACGTGCCGGACAGGCCATCGCCGCTGGTCGAAGCGGTCAGCGCGATATCGACCGGGCCGTTCTGACCGAAGTAGCCGAGGTGGATGTGCGCGCCCCCGCCGATGTCCGGATTGAACGGGCTCTCCAGGCCCTCGAAGGAGCCGGTGACGGTGAGCGTCCCTTCCTGGAGTGTGGCGGTGATCGTGCCGGTGGCGCGGCTGGCGTTCGCGGGCACCTCGTGGGCCCCCGAAAGCGTCGCCTCGAACGTTTCGGTCTGCACCGTGATGCCGGAGGCAGTGAAGGCGAAGACGTCCTGCGCCGACGCCCCGTCCGGGTCGAGCGCCGTCACGATGATGTTAGCGTCCCCATTGCCCGTGGGCGTGACCGTCAGGGTGGCTCCGCTGATGGCCGTCAGGGCCGCAGAGCGGTTCGTGGAGAGCGCCTGGTAGGAGAGGGGGTCGCCATCGGGATCGTCGAAGACCGGGCCGAGGTCGAAGGTCAGCGGCGTGGTATCGCCATCGACCGACTGGTCATCGAGCGGGTTGACGACGATCGGGGCCTGGTTGCCGCCCGGGACGACGCTCACCTGAAAGCTCGTCTGGGTCGTTGCGGCCGTCTTACCGGCAGGACCCTGCCCGTCATCGGCGGTGACGGTCACCTGGGCCGAGCCGGTGGCGACGGGCGTCAGCGTCAGCGTGGTTCCGTCGAGCGAAGTGGTGACCACCTCAGTATCGCCGCTGGTGGCCGAGAGCGTCAGGGCGTCGCCGTCTACGTCGGAAAAGGTCCCTGACAGGTCGAGCGATTCCGCGCCGGTGGTGAGGGCCAACTGCTGATCGCCGATCGGATTGGCGACTTCGGGGGCGTCGTTGACGGCGGTAACCGTCACCGTGACGGTGGCCTGATCGGTGGCGCCGTCGCCGTCATCGATGGTGTAGGTGAAGGTGTCCGTGCCGTTGAAGTTGGCGTCCGGCGTGTACCGCACCTCGGTGCCGCCGCTGATGATCGTCGCGGTGCCGTTGGCGGGGGAGGACGTGCCCGTGATCGTCACCGAGCCGCTGTCGTCGGTGTCGTTGCCGAGCACGTCGATGTCGACGGACGTGTCCTCGTCCGTAGTGGCCCCGTCGTCGTTGGCTTCGGGAGGATCATTCACCACCACGGTGACGGTGGCCTGGTCGGTGTTTCCGGGCGGATCTTCGATGGTGTAGGTGAAGGTGTCCGTTCCCCGAAAGTCCGTATCGGGCTCGTACGTGATGGTGTCGTCGGTCGGGTCGCCGGGTGTGCCGCCGTCGTTGATCGTCGCGGTGCCGTTGGCGGGAGTGGAGGCGTTCGTAATCGTCAGGTCACCGCCTTCCGGGTCGGTGTCATTCGCCAGCACGGCGATGTCGACCGGGGTGTTTTGTGGCGTAGTGGCGTCGTCATCATTGGCAACGGGAGGGTCGCCTGCTACGACCATAAGGGAGCCATCGGTCGTCGTACTCGTAGGGGTTCCTTCATTGAAGAAGAACTCGGAGAAAGAGAGGGGACTGGTGCCAGCTCCTACCGCCGTTCCTTCCAGGTTAATAAGGATCCCGGGGCCACCGCTTATCGCGCTACCGCATCCGACCGAGATCGTGATTTGGTTACCGGAGACGTTCGGGTTGAAGGAACATCCATCCGAAAGCGTTGCGCTGACTGAGGCACCCGTAATGTCGACGATGCTCGGGTCGAAAGTGATGGTTACATCATAGCCGAAGACGCCCTGTCCGGTCAGGTCTTGCCCGACGTTCAGAGGGATTGCGACGGAGCTATTGATGTTTGCAGAATCATCGGGAATAGAGACAGGAATTTGAGCCTGTGCTGTTGGGGGTGTCCATGCCCACAGCAATAGAGCCACGAGCAAGAGGAAGGGCGAAAAGGAACGTCTCATCACGAGTCACTCTCCGTTTTGAGTTCGAATTATTCAGGTGCAACCGAGCTAGCACTGGGCACACGAAAGGGTAGAGTATGCGGACATGCTTCGCAAGGTAGCAAATCCCTAAATGGGGCAGCCCTACAAACATGGAGGGTCTGGAGGCGTGCCCCCAGACCCTCCACGTGCCTGTAGGAAGGCGGGTATGGCTCTACTTGATCAGGATCAGGGTCTTCGTCTCGACGAAGTCCCCGGCCTCGATCCGGTACAGGTACGTACCACTGGCGAGCCGTGCGCCAGAGTCGCTCTGGCTGTCCCACCGGACCTTGTAGCGGCCAGCAGACTGCTCCGTGTCAACCAGCGTCCGGACTTTCTGCCCGAGGGCATTGTAGACCGTGAGCGTGACGCGGGTCTGCTCTGGCAGCTCGTAGGTGATGGTCGTGACCGGATTGAACGGGTTCGGGTAGTTGTCCCCGAGTGCGTACGTGTCCGGCACGGTGCCGACGTCGACGCCGTTCAGAGCCTTCGACGTGTTTTCATTCACGACGTAGGGGCCCGTGAACGTCATCTGAGCATCGTCCGTGAGCCAGCGGAGGTTCAGGGTGGCGATGTCTCCGCCGGAGAGCGGCGTAGCGCCTGCCATCGCGATGCGAAGCGCACCGTCGGTGATGGCGTGGGCGGTTTGCCAGTCGTCCGGCAGGCTCGTCTCCAGGCCCTCGAAGCTCACGATGCGGTCGTCGATGGGGAGCGTCAGGGTCAAGGCGTTAACCTCACCGTCGACCTGCTCCAGCGTGAGCGGCAACCGCGTCATATCGGTGCTGCTCTCGTTCTGGGGCTCGCCCCATGCGAGCACGCCCGATGCGTCCTGAGAACGCTTCGCGGGGACGCTGCATCCGTCTTCGACCGGGAAGCACGAGATCGCGTCGGAAGCGAAGCGGAGGATGAAGGAGGCGTCGAAGCCCGTCACCTCATCGTTGCCCGTCACGTCAGCCTGCGTAAAGGCTGCGTCCGTGAAGGACACGCCCGGGTCGTTGGCTGCATAACGCAGGGCCAGAGAGGCATCGAAGCCGGTTACCTCTACGTTCATCGAGGCATCGCCGTAGAGCGGCGTGCTTTCGATTTCGCCATCGACGGCCAGGACGGGTGGTTCGCCTTCGTTGAACATGAAGGTGTCCTGGAACTCCATGGGCGAGGTGCCATGGATGTCGGTGCCCACCTGCATCTTGACGTAGAGCAGGGTGCCCTGGCCTTCCACGACGGTCGGGTCGAGCACGATGGGCGCCGAGTCGTCTTCATCGTCGGCAGCAGCCACACTGATCGTTCCGGCGCTGTTGTCCACCGTCACTGCGGTTTCGAGGCCCTCGCTAAGGGTGCCTGCAAAGACCGCGTCGACGGCTTCGGTGATGGCCGGGTCGAAGTGGAGCGTGAACTCGTAGGAGAAGATCTCCAGGAAGTTCAGGCTGGTGACCGTGACTGGGAAGAGGTACTCCTGACCCGGATGGATCTCGTCGACCTCTTCCAGGGCCACGGGCGTCGGCGCGGTGCCGTTGCCGTTCTCCTCGTACAGCTCATCGGTGTTCGCCGTGACGGTCACCTCAGAGATGACCTGGAAGTCCACCGGCACGGTGACCTGCGGATTGACCGGATCGTTGGAGTCGAACACGAGGTCGACTTCGTAGAGGCCGGTCGGCAGGCCCGAAGCGTCGAACGAGAGGGTCACGTCTTCCGACGCGCCCGGAGCGACGCTCCCGGAGGTCGGCGCTTCGGTGATCCACTCCAGCGGTGATTGTACCAGGACGTCGTCGACGGCCCAGCCACTGGCCCAGACGCCGGCGTCGTCGGCGTGGAAGCCCACGAGGACGTCACTTTCGCCAGCAAAGGCGCTGAGGTCGATGCTCTCGCGGGTCCACTCGCTAGAGGCAGTCATCTGCTCGACGACCTGCCACGTGGTGCCGCCATCGAGGCTGACCTCGACGAAGGCGAGTTGCGAGAAGGAACCGTTATAGAACGAGTCAAACTCCAACTCGACGCTCGATACCCCGGAGAGGTCTAGCGACGGCGTAATGAGGTAGTCATTATCGCTGTCGCAGTTGCAGGCGTCGTCGTTACTCGCCGCATAGATCGTATTCGGCGGGATGTTGAAGAAGAAGCTACTCAGGTCGTCACCGATCAGCCAGCCGTCGGCTCCAGAATCCTGGGTGCGCGTCCAGCCGCTGGGCAGAACGCCGCCTTCGAAGTCCTCGTCGAGTAGAGGCAGGTTGAAGATGGCGTTGCCGGGGCCGTCCGCGTTGGCTTCCGTGAGGGTCCACTCCAGCGGATCGCCGCCCGAGTCGCCCACGTTGTTGACGGTCAGCGTCTGGTCGTACGTCTGGCCGACGTAGGCCTGGAGGTTGAACTCGTCTGGATCCAGGCTGATGACCGGCTCGGGCACACCCTCACCCGTCAAGCTGACCTGAACGGTCGACTCGTCGGCGTCGTCGCTTTCGATGGTGATCGTCCCGTTCTGGACGCCCAGTTCGGTCGGGTTGAACGTAACCTCGACGGCGATGGCGCTCAGGGGCGGAATCGTCGTAGATACCGTCGGGAGCGTCAGATCGAACGCGGGGTTGTCGACGCTGATGTCGCTGACTTCGAGGAAGCCGAGTCCGGTGTTGGCGATTACGACGTTCTCAGGACCGCCGGTGCCGTTGCGGAAGACCTCTCCGAAGTCGACTGCGAGCGGTGTCACGTCGATCTCAGGATCGGCGTCCACGGTCATCTCGACCGGAACGATTTCCGCAGGCTCACCGGGCACGAACGACTGCACGATGATCTCAGCCGTGTAAAGGCCTTCGATCAGGTTCGTGGCGTCGAACTCCACGTCCACGTCCACATCACGACCCGGATTGAGAGTGCCTTCGGTAAGGCTCAGGTCGAGGAAGTTGACCGGGAGCGTGCTCGGGATGGCCAGGAAGCCAATCTCATCGCCCTGGAACGGGCCGACGAGCGTGGTTGCCCCGGTGGAGCGATCCACCGTACGCAGGCCCCCGACGCCGCCACCCTGGTACCAGGCCATGTACAACTGCCCGGTGACCGGGTCGAAGTCCATGCCCTGGGCAAAGTTGGCGTCGACGCCCGTGGGGCCGAGCAATGTGGCATCGCCATTCGTCTTGTCGACGGTGTAGATCACGTCGCCGCCGATTTCGTGGGCGTAGAGCACGCCCGCATCATCTACGGCGATGGCGATCACGATGCCGATGTCGGTTCCGATCTCTCCGATCGGCGTGGTCGCGACGGCGGGACTGGGGCCCACGGTCGGATCCACTTCGTAGAGGAAGGAACTCGTCCCGTCGCTGGTGCTCAGGTACATCGTCCCGTCCGTCGGGTCGGTCGCCAGTTCGCTGACCGATTCGCCCGCGCCGACCGATACGCTGCCGACCAGCGTCTCGCTGCCCGTCTCGACGTCGACCAAGAACAGCTCCTTCGTATCGTCATCGATGACGAAGAAGTTCTCGTTGTCGCCCATCGGGAAGTCGCCCGCGAAGGCCCCTGCGAAGGGATCGGGGGTAAGGGCGGTCAGGCTGGACGGCTCGCCCAGGTCGAACGCCACGAGGTTACCGTCGAAGTTGCCGTTAAAGCTGACGCTGGATCCATAGGCCGTGACGCCGGTGGGCGCCACCATCCCGAAGCTGCTCGGGAAGTCGGCGGACAGCGTATTGTCCGCGTCTGGATCAGCACCGGCCGTTGGCGCCGTCTGGTCGCCCTGTGCGAGGGTGTGGGCCAGCTTGTCGTACTCCCGCCGCTCCAGTTCAGTGAGCGGATTCGGGCCGACGGGGTCTGGTCCAGACTCGCCTTCGATGGCCAGTTCGAACGGTTGCTGCTCGTCCGTGGTGTTCTCGATGTTGAGCTCTTCCACGACGATGTCGCCCGTGAAGAGGTCCACGTCGAAGTCTGTCGGCGTGAGCGCGAACGGGAAGGGCGCCGCTTCTACGTTGAGCGTCGCCGGGACGGCCAACTCGGGCGTCGCCGGATCGTTGCTCGCCAGCACGACGTCCGCTTCGTAGGTGCCGACGTCGAGGTCGGTCGCATCGAAGGTGACGTCCAGGTCTACCGAGCCGCCAGGCGGCACGGAGGCCGTCTGCGGGGAGACCTGCAGGAAGCCGCCTGCACCGAGCGGTGCGGCGAACTGTCCGAACTGCGTGACGCCGGGCGTGCCGATGGGACCGACGAGCGCGGTAGCACCCGTGCTCGTGTCCACCGCACGCAGCTCCGCCTGGAACGTGCCGTTGTTAAAGGCCGCCATATAGAGCGTCTCGGTCTCCAGGTCGTAGGTCATGCCCTGCCCGAAGTTGGAGTCGAAGCCAATCGGGCCGATGACGGTTCCGGCACCCGTCGTCTTGTCCACCATCAGGAGGACGTCGCCGACGATGTCGAACGAGTAGAGCGTACCGTCGGGCGTAGCCGCAACGGCGATCTCGCAACTACCCGTGTTCACCGGGCCGACGAGGCTCGACGACACGTTTTCCACGTCTACGGTGTGGAGGTTGGATCCCCCACCGCAGGACGGGACCGTGATGCCGTAGAAGGTGTCACTGTTCGGGTCGTACGTCAGGCCCGAGAAGTCCGCGCCGTCGGACGGCGAGAGGCTACCCAGATTCGTCGAGGCACCGGTCGTGTTGTCCACCTCGAAGAGGGTGGTGCCGTCGATGACGTACGTGATGTTCGGGTCTCCGCCGATGGCGCTGGCGCCCGCAAAGCCACCTGCGCCCGTGAACGGAGCGATGCTGGTGACGTTGCCCGGTTCTCCGAAGTCGAAGCTGGAGAACTCGAGCGCGGCGTTATCCACACCGTAGGCCAGTGAACCGACCGGATCAAGCGGGTTCGGCGCCGGGGTCGCGCTCTTGCCTTCGAGAGGAGCGGGACCGTAGCTCGGCGGATGCGATCCTACCGGGTAGTCTGCGTCATTGCTGAAGTCCCAGTCAGGCGCGCTGCCGCCCGAGAAGTCGACGCTGGCCTCGAAGTCGAGCGTGGCCGCGCCGTTGTTCTGCACCGTCAGCGTTTGCGTCTCCGAGTCGCCGATTTGCAGCGATGACGTGAGCGCATCCGGGTCGGTGTCGATCTCTGGCGGGGCGGTGCCGTTGCCCTCGACGGCGACAGAAATCGGGTCCTCGTCGGGATCCGTGCTGCCCACGTCGATCGAGCCGGTAATGGTACCCTGGCTGCTCGGCGTGAAGGTCACCGTGGTGGTCGCACTCTCACCCGGGTTCAGCGTGAAGCCGCTGCCGAAGTCCGTCGTGAAGTCGCCGTTGGTGGACGAGATGTCGGTCACTTCGAGGATGCCGTTCCCTTCGTTCGAGACGTCGAAGGTGGCCGACGTCGAGCCGCCGACGAAGACGTCGCCGAAGTCCAGGCTGGCCGGGTCCACGGCGATGTCGGGCGTACCACCCGCGACTTCGAGCATCACGGGGATGAGCGTGGTCGGCTGCGTGCCGGGGTCGTTGGATTCGAGGACGAGGTCGTCCTCGTAGTTGCCCGGCAGCAGCTCGAACGACTGCACCGTGACATCCACGTCCACCGACGCCCCGCTTGCGAGAGAACCACTGGCGGGGTCCACTCCGCCGATGATGTCCGGCGGCACGGCGATCTGGATGGCCAACTGATCCTCGACGTACGGAGCGTTGAAGACTACCTGCAGGCCGTCCGAGGCGTCGCTATTCTCGATGCCGATGGTGTGACTGTTCGGGAGGCTCGCGTCGTCCGTCATCGAGTCGTACTGCAGCAGGATGGTGCCATCATCGTAGAGGATGGCCTGGAACGTGGAGGTCTCGCCATCGCCATCGGGGAAATGCGGCACTGCATCCCACTGTACAATGAAGCGACCGTCGCCCATATCCTGGTGGTAGATTTCACCACCTCCACCCTGGCTATCTCCAGGGTCAAGGTCATCCCAGTAGACCGAAATGAGGTCGTTCGGGTCGTTCGGGTCGGGGATCTCGTCGTTGCTAAGATCCGTGAGGTCGGTGCCGAAGGTCAGGAAGCCGTTGGACGAGACGCCGATTTCCGTCTTGTCTTCGCCATAAAAGGGGAAGGTAAACGGAAGAGAAACGGTTGTACCGTCGTCGTCGCCCAGGCCGAGCGGCGTGCCCGTCCCGGAGATATCAACAAAGTCGAAGGCCGGACCACCCGGTTCGTTGCTGTCGATCCACTCGTAGCCGAAGTCGTCCGGGCCACCTGCGCCGAGGATAATCGGATTACCGATGCCCCCGAACGGGTCGTCGCCCTTCTGGTGATCGGTGCTACCGATCACCGACGAGACATCGTTCTTCTGGTCGTCCGGCGTGTTCTCCAGCAGGGCAGACGCGGCAAAGGCCGGGAACTGGAAGTTCAGCGTGCTGCCGGCCGCGCCGTTGTTCGTGATCGTCAGCGTCTCGACCGTGGACTCTTCGGGTTCGAGCATCACGTCGAGTTCGGTCGGGTTGAGCGCGAGGTCCGGAGCGGGGCCAGTCGTCACGTCGGGCGAGTTGGAGACGTCGCTGGCGTTACCGAACTCGTCCAGTGCCTTGATGGCAAACCAGAACTGCGTATCGAAATCCAGTCCTTCGACGGTGAAGCTCTCGGCGCTGCCAGCCGCTTGCGGGGCGGGCTCGCCGTCGACCTCCGTCGCGTTGTCGAAGTCCGTCTCGGTCGTAATCGGGCCCGCGGTGGAGTAGCGGATGTCGTACGACGTCGCCGTGCCGGTATTGCCATCGTCACCCGTGGCCGTCCACTCTAGGAGCACGTTGCTGCCCTGCGAGATGGATGCCGGGAGCGTGGCCGAGAGGTCGGTGATCGCGTCCGGCGGCGTGTCGTCTCCTTCCAGCGAGATGCCCGCGATGTGGGTCTTCCAGTTGAAGCTGCCGTCGGACGGGATGTACTGGTTGATGTACCAGGTCGTGTTGGGGTCCGAGGGGTCAGGCACCATGGAGGTGTAATCCCCCCAGCGGTTCAGGCCGCCGGTTTGCACGCCGGGCCCTTCCAGAATGGTCGTTTCCGACACGTTCAGGAAGCCCGGAGCCGCGCCGCTGGTCTGTGCAGCGTAGCGGATGTCAGGCGGGGTCGTGTCTCCCGGATCTTCACCTGAGGTCGAGTAGCCGATCAGGATGTCGCCGTTGCCGTTGAAGCTGGCGCTGCCCATCCACCGGTCGTTGGTGTCCGGCGAGAAGGTGCCGGACTGTACGACTTCCCAGTCGCCGCCAGCGCCCGTGTCAGCCAGTTCGTACCAGCGGATGCCGGCGCGGTCGGTGCCATCCACGTCCACCGTGTGATTGATGACCATGTGCAGGTCACCATCGATCATGCGGGTGGAAGCGCGGTGCATCAAGAAGAAGGAGAGGGCATCCACGTCGTTCCCCGGCGCGGGCTGATCGATACAGCCGCCGAAGGTGCCTCCGCAGAAGGAGGAGTCGAAGGGATCGACCGGCAGCGAATTGACCGACGTGAGGGTGGAGTTGCCGGGCGTGTCGAAGTCCGGATCGAGCTGCAGGAATTCGAGCGTGTTCGGCCCATCCTGGAAGCCCACGAAGTTGCCGGGCGTATCGCCCACGGCGATGTTGGAGACCGTGTTGATATCCGACTCCGCATCGATCGGCAGGAAGCCGTCGACGTCGCCGAGCACATCCGTAATCGAGGTGATGATGAGCGTGGCCGGGTCACCCACCAGCATGGCGGGGTAGTCCATGGCCGCGGCCTGCATGTCGAACGACGCGCCGAAGTTACGGACCGACGCGAGGAGGGCGTCCGAGGTGATGCCGAACTTGGGGTAGTCCGGGAAGGTGATGAAGTCGAATTCGTAGAGGTTATACGACCCCGTCGGGTCCGGCGACGTCGACACGGCCACGCACAGGTGCGCGCCGGTCGTGACGGCGAACTGCGTCAGGACGAAGCGGTCGTTGAAGTGGTCGTACAGCGCGATGGGGTCGCCGTCGTTGTCCGCCTCACACGGACCGCCGAAGCCCGACCAGAGGTCGTTCAGAAGGAACGGTCCGAGCACCGAGTTGCCCGTCTTGTCGTAGATCTCGGTCACGACGTTGACGGAGGCCACGATGTGGTTCGGGCCTACGGCGATGTTCGGGTCCGGAGGCGCGAGGCCGCCCGGGTTATCGCTGACCTCGGGGCCGTCGAAGCTGAGGAAGGGGTCGGGACCGTTGACCGTGCCCTCAGTGGATTGTAGGAGGGGATCGATGAAGCCTGCAGGGGATGCTTTCGGCGTGAACCAGTCCGGCACGTCCTGCTGTCCGGCGGCCTCCATGGGTTCGTCTCCTTTCTCATAGTCCAGCGGCATGTCCCGCAGGGGAGCGGACAGATGCGGTTCGCTGGACGGAATGACGTGCTTGGGGCCTACCACTTGTTGTTGCGCCCAAGCGAAGGGAGCGAAGCCCAGGAGCAGTGCGAGCGTAAAACAAAGACGTTTCATAAGAGCGTCTCCTCTCCTGATGGTTGATGATATGGGGTGTGGTGCGTGGCGTATCCCGTCCGTGGTGTGGACACTAACGGGGGATATGCTCAATGAGCGATACTCGAAATCCGGCGCCGCAACACACAGTTGGGGCCGGAGGGTGATTGTTTATTCAAGGCAAAGGCCTGCAATGGCGAAACCCGCAGGGAGCGGGGGCAGTCCGGGAGTCGAGGCGCTAGAACGGAAGGTGGTGGGTGGATCGCCTGATGATTGGAATGGATTGTCGAGAAACCAACACGGAAAGCAGGACTGATCCAGCACCATTCATAACGTAACGAAAGGATTTCGCTTGCGCCTTGACTAAAGGAAGTAAGAGCAGAGATAAAGTGCAACTTCTTTTTCTCTGGCGACGCATGCCGGGTAGTAGGCGTATGCGCGACGTACCTGAAGTGCTACCTGAAGTCGGAGTCGTCTTCCGTCGTGGTGTTTTCGGGTAGACGACTCTACCCCACACAGGCGACGGCGACCTGCGCGGCCACCTCGGCGTTGCGGGCCAGTAGGGCGCGGTTGGTGCGCACCGTTGCTCCGTCGGTCAGCGTGGCGAGGCGCTGGAGCAGAAACGGGGTTACCTCGCCGGATCGGAGGTCGCGCGCGTCAGCCTCCTGCAGCGCCTCCGCGATGGCCGCTTCGATCAGCGATGGGGGCAGGGCGGCTTCGGGCGGCGGCGGTACGGCTACCAGGGTGGCGCCGGGCAACGCCAGGTCGCGGCGGGCGCGGACGAGGGCGGCGACCTCCTCGGGGCTGTCGCAGCGCACATCGACGGGCAGGCCGCTGGACGCATGGTAGAACGCGGGCAGTTCGTCCGTCCCGTAGCCGACGACGGTGACGCCGCGCGTCTCCAGCACCTCGCGGGTGGCGGGGAGGTCGAGGATGGCCTTGGCGCCCGCGCAGACGACCACCATCGGCACGCGGGCCAGCGCCTCCAGGTCGGCGCTCACGTCGAACGGGCTGCCCCGATGCACCCCGCCGATACCGCCGGTCGCAAACACGTCGATGCCCGCCTGGTGCGCCAGCCACATCGTCGCGGCGACGGTGGTGGCGCCGTCCTGCTTCCGGGCCAGCACCACCGGCAGGTCGCGCCAGCTCACCTTGCGTACGGCGTCGGCGGTGGCGAGGTGGCGGATCTCGTCTTCGCTGAGGCCGACGATGGGCTCGCCCTCGATAATCCCGATGGTAGCAGGCGCGGCGCCGTGGTTTCGCACGATGTCCTCCAGCCGCAACGCCGCCTCGACGTTGTCGGGGTAGGGCAGGCCGTGCGCGATGACGGTGGATTCGAGGGCAACCCGGGCGGGCATGGAGGCGGCGGGCAAGGAGAACGGAAACGATGCTGCAACCTACGGCATCCGGCGGGCGCGTGCCAGCCGGAACGGGGGAGCGGCGGACGAACCTTGCGGAGGTGGTTGCGTTGAGAGACGCCCACGCTATTGTACCGAGCCTGCCTTGCTGCATGACCGACGAGATCCTACCCCTGCTGCTCCGCCACGAGCGCTTCGTTATCACCACCCACATCCGTCCCGACGGCGACGCCATCGGGTCGCAGGTCGCCCTGGGGCGCTTCCTGCAGGCCCTGGGCAAGGAGGTGGCGCTGCTCAACAGCGACCCGCCGCCGGGCAACCTGGCCTGGCTGCCGGGCATCGAGCAGGTCGAGACCTTCGAAGGCGCGCCGGAGCACCTCAAGCAGATCGCCGGGGCGGACGTGGTGATCATCGCCGACACCAACGCGCTGGAGCGCATCGGCAAGCTGGCCGATCCCGTCACGAACAGCGGGGCGCTGAAGGTGCTCATCGATCACCACACCGGGCCGGAAAACTGGTTCGACGCCACCTATGCGCGCGACACCGCATCCTCGACCGGCGAACTCGTCTACGAGCTCATCGCCGCCCACGACGCCGACGCCATCGACGATCCCATCGCCACGGCACTCTACGCGGCCATCCTGACGGACACCGGCTCGTTCCGCTACAGCAGCGTGACGCCCTCCGTCCATCGCATCGCGGCAGACCTGATGGAGCGCGGCGACCTGCTGCCGGAAGTCATCCACTCGCACCTTTATGATACGAAGAGCCTCCAGGGGCTCCGGCTGCTCTCGCGCTCGCTCGACACCTTGCAGCTCCGCTACGACGGGCGCGTCGGCTACATGGTCGTCTCCCGGCGCATGATGAAGGAGACGGACGCTTCCAGCGACGACACGGAAGGCTTCGTCTCCTACGTGCACTCCATCGACGGCGTCCGCGTGGCGCTGCTCTTTACGGAGACGGCCAGCGGCACCAAGATCAGCTTCCGCTCGAAGGGCGACATGCACGTCAATGAATGGGCGCAAGCCTTCGGCGGCGGTGGACACCGGAACGCGTCCGGCGCCTACGTGCGGGAGCCGCTGGACGAGGTCATCGACCAGGTGCTGGCCGCTGCGCCGGAGTTTCTCGATCTGGACGATGGTGAGCCGACGGACGACGAGATGTCCCAGGACGACGAAGATTATCTGGCGCTCCTGCAGGCGATGCGTGCACAAGAGTCGCGCAGTCCGTAGCATGACATCGGTGTCGTTTCTTCGGAATACTCTCGCACACGCGCAATTATGAAAGTCTCCGCCACCTCGATTCCGCTGACCGACCTGGACGTGGACTTCCTGCTCCTGCCGCTCGCCCAGGATGCCCTCGGCACCATGCGGGCGACGCTCGCCGAGACGCTGGGACCGATGGCGGAGCGGGCGATGCAGGACTTCAGTGGAGAGGAGGGCGAGGCCATCTCCTTCTATCCCGATGGCGCCCGCGCCCGCCGCGCCGCGCTGATCGGCCTCGGAGCGGCGGATGCGGTAGACGCCGAGCGCCTGCGCCAGGCGGCGGCGACGGGCGCTAAGCTCGCCGTGGAGCGGGAGGCGCAGAACGTGGCCGTGCGCCTGCCTGCAGCCGGGCCGCCGTCCGAAACAGCCGGGCAGGCGCTGACCGAGGGGTTCATGCTGGCCACGTATCGCTTCCTCAAATATAAGACGGAGCCTGCAGCCTTCGTCGAGCCCGACCGGCTGATCCTGCACGTCGACGAGGACGACCGCGACGTGCGGCGGGGGGCTGAGCGGGGCCGGGCCGTCGCCGAGGCCGTCCGCACCGCGCGGGACCTCGTCAACCTCTCGCCCGACGAAAAGACGCCCACGCTGCTGGCGCGCGCCGTCGAGAAGCTGGGCAAGAAGCACGGCTTCGAGGTGTCGGTGTGGGACAAGGCGCTGATCGAAGAGGAGGAGATGGGCGGGCTGCTCGCGGTCAACCGGGGCAGCCCGGAGCCGCCCGTCTTCATGGAACTGACGTGGCGGCCCGAGCGGGCGGCCAACGAGACGCCGGTGGTCCTCGTGGGCAAAGGCGTCGTGTTCGACACGGGCGGGCTCTCGCTCAAGAGCACGAAGGGGTCGATGGACCAGATGAAGGCCGACATGGCCGGGGCCGCCGCCGTCATCGGCGCGTTCGAAGCGCTGGCGCGGCTGGACGTGCCGCTCTACGTGGTCGGCCTCATCCCGGCGACGGACAACCGGCCCGGCGAGAACGCCTACGTGCCGGGCGACGTGCTGCGGATGCACTCGGGCAAAACCGTAGAGGTTCTCAACACGGACGCCGAAGGGCGCCTCATCCTGGCCGACGCGCTCTCGTACGCCGCGACATACCGGCCCGACCTCGTCATCGACCTGGCGACCCTGACTGGCGGGCAGGTCGTGGCGCTGGGCTCCGACACGGCCGCGCTCATGACCAACGACCGCGACGGCGCCGCCGACCGCCTGACGGCGATGGAAGCCGCGGGCCGACGCAGCGGCGACTGGGTGCACCGCCTGCCGATGGATGCCGTCTACGGCAAGCTGCTGGAGAGCGACGTGGCGGACATCAAAAATGTGGGCGGGCGCGAGGCCAGCTCCATCACGGCAGCCAAGTTTCTGGAGCACTTCGTGGACTATCCCTGGATGCATCTCGACATCGCCGGGCCCGCCTTCCTCGCCACGGAGAAACCCTACCGGCCCAAGGGCGGCACCGGCTTCGGCGTGCGGGTCCTCGTCGACTTCCTGCGCGACTACGCCAGTCCGAAGAAAGTGCGGTGACCGACATAACGGAAGCGTAGCGCGCGGGTCCAGCCCGTCCTGCGATCTCTCCTTCCTCCCGACCTGTGACCAGATTCCAGCCCGGTTCGATGGCTGAGCACGAGCACGCGACCGACGCGCCCTCGCCCGGCACCATCACGCGGCTCGCTCCGCAGTCCAAGAACCCGGAGCGCGTCTCGGTCTACGTCGACGACGCCTTCGCCTTCGGCATCCACCAGGACCTGCTGCTGGAGTTCAACCTGCGCACCGGCCTCCACCTGGACACGGAGACGCAGGTGGCCATCATGGTGGCCGAGCGCGAACGGGCCGCGCGGGCGAAGGCGCTCGACTACCTCAGCTACAAGCCGCGCACGGCGCAGGAGGTGCGGCGCAAGCTCACCCGCAGCGGCTTCGCAGACGACGTGGCCGAGCAGGCCGTGGCCCGGATGCAGGACCTCGGCTACGTGGACGATGCCGACTACGCCCGTCGCTACGCCGAGCAACGCTTCCGCAGCAAGGGACATGGTCCCCGGCGCATCGCTTATGATCTGCGGCGCCGCGGCGTGGCCCGGCAGCACATCGACGCCGCCCTGGATACCCTCCGCGCCGACAAAGACCTGGCGAGCCGGGCCCGGGCGCTGGCCCGCAAGCGCTGGAAGCGCCTCGCCCGCGAGCAGGACCCGTACAAACGCCGCCGCAAGCTGTCGCGCTACCTGCAACGTCGCGGCTACTCGTTCGACGTCATCCGGCGCATCACCGACGAACTGGAAGCGTCCGACTGAATGCGTTTCGGCCCGGAGAGCGGAGCCGTGCCACCTTCGGCGGTCTGCGGTCCGTGGTCTGCCGTCATGCCCTGCGGCCTGCGTCCGCCTCGTCTCCGCTTGCAACTGAGCCGCACGCTCACGAACCTACGGGCTGACCGACTGGATGCCCTGCCGCGCTGTCTGCGTCCCCACTCATGACGACCGACCCCTCGGGTACGACATCTCCCCCCAGCGACCCCGACCCCCTCTCGGAGGGGCCGCGGCCTGCGCGGCAGCGTGCGGCTAGCGGGTGGACGCTGGAGCGCGGCTTCCGCGTCGGGGCGGGCATCGCCACGGGCGTGCTGCTCGTGGGGATGCTCTGGTACTTCTCCGCGCTGGTCATCTACCTCATCGTGGGGAGCGTCCTGGCGTATCTGGTGCGGCCCATCGTGGATCGTGTGCAGGGGCTGGGTCTCCATCGCATCCTGGCGATTCTCGTAACCTTCGTCCTCTTTTTTGGTACACTCAGCCTGTTGCTGACTTACCTCGTGCCGTTCATCGGGGCGCAGTTGCAGGACCTGTCGCAGCAGGTCTCCAGCGAGCGCATCACGCAGGCGGCCGCCTTTGCGGAGGCGTGGCTGCGGCGCTTCGTGCCGATCCAGACGGGAGAGATCGAGCAGGCGCTGACGGAGAGCATCCAGACGCTCTTCCGGGGCGAGCGGATTACCGAGATCGTCAGCTCGATGGTCAACCTCTTCGCCGACATCTTCTACGCGGTGCTCGTCGTGCCCTTCGTCATGTTCTTCGTGCTGAAAGACGGCTCGATGCTGCGGCGGAGCCTCTTGCAACTCGTCCCGAACCGCTACTTCGAGGTGACGCTCGCCATCATCGAGAAAGTGGAGACGAACATCGGGCGTTACTTCCGCGGGCTGATGTTGCAGTGCCTCTCCATCGCCGCCGTCGCCACGCTGTTGCTGTACGTCGTCGGGCTGGACTACGCGCTGGCGGTGGGCCTCTTCGCCGGACTGGCCAACACCATCCCGTACTTCGGTCCGCTGATGGGCTTTATCGCAGGCACGCTGGTAGGCATCACCCAGACGGGCGACTTCACGCTGATCCCGGGCGTGCTCGTGGCGATGACGCTCACGCAGATCGCCGACAACGTCTTCTTCCAGCCGCTCATCTTCTCCCGCGCGGCGCGGGCGCACCCGCTCGTCATTCTCTTCGTCGTCCTGATCGGCGCTCAGCTGGCGGGCATCATCGGCATGTTGCTGGCCATCCCCATCACCACCATCCTGCGGGTCACGGGCGAGCAGGTGCTCTGGAGTCTTCGCAATTATCGGATTTTGCGCGCTAGTTAATGTCCGCCTTCGTCGCGTTTCGCCAGCACCTCGCCCGGGTCGACCTCGTCCTCGGGGCAGCCGCCATCGTGGGACTGTTGCTCTACCTCTTCGGGCTGCCCGCGCAGCACCCGGACGCCACGGCGGCCTACACGCAGGAGGCAGCCTCCATCGAAGAACGCGCTGATGCGTTTCTGGCGGCCAGCGGCTGGGACGTGCCCGCCGGCCCCCGTGAGGTCGCGCTCCGGCGGAACAACGATCTGCTGGACGACCTGCAGGCGAAGGTGGGACGGCCCGAGGCGATGCGCCTTCTGCGCGAGCAGCCAGACGGGCCGCTCCCGGGATATACCTGGCGCGTGCGCTACCGGACGGCTGATGCGCTGAGTGAGATCCAGCAGGGATTCCAGGCGGGAGGCGGCGACGCGGAGGACCAGGAGGACGAAGCCACCACGCGGGCGACCGTGCACCTCACCGAGGGCGGGGCCGTGTGGGACGCACAGTACGTGCCGCCGGAGGACGGTCCCCGCAGCGCCACCGGCCCGAGGCTGGATCGCTCGGTCCTGCGGGCGGTGTTTCCCCGGGAGGAGCCGGAGGCGCTCACCGAAACGGCCGACGACGCCCACCCGCTGAGCACCCTGTCCGACTCGCTGCTCGAAGGCTCGCTGCTGTTCTACCCGTCCGATACGACCTGGAAGCAGGTGCAGACGATTGACTTCACCATCGCGGACCTGATGGAGCGGGCGGAGAGCGTGCTCGCCGCTGAGCAGGACGGCCGTCCGCCGTCGCGGGACGCGCAGATGGCGGGCGACAC
Organism: Bacteroidota bacterium; assembly: GCA_009908885.1. Taxonomy (GTDB): domain Bacteria; phylum Bacteroidota; class Rhodothermia; order Rhodothermales; family JAAAOL01; genus JAAAOL01. The sequence goes on from JAAAOL010000304.1 coordinate 19,117, forward strand.
GATCATCGTCGTCGACCGGTCCAGCATTACGTTGCCGCCCGGCAGTGCGGTGGCCATCGCCCGGCAGCATCTGACCCGCACCGCCTGGCCGGCGGAGGCGTTTCGGGTAGACTCCGTGCGGACGCTGCCCGATCGGGGCGACCGGGTGGCCCGCGTACGGTTCGTGCGCGAGGCGTCCGCGTACCAGCAGCGCATCCAGGTCGACGTGGAGGTCACGGCGGGGGGCGCCCTGCGCCAACTCGATGCTGCGTTCAATCCCGGGGCGGACGACGAGCATACGCTGCAAACCGTGGCCGATGTGACCGAGGCCGTCGTGCTGGGGCTCCTCGCGCTGATTCTGGTCATCCTCTTCTTCAAGCGCCTCAGCGCCCAGCTGATCGACAACGTCGTGATCCGGGTGGATGGCATCCTCATCGGCGTCCTGACGGCCCTGTCGGTGCTCCTCGCCCTGGACGTCGAGCCCGGCGCGGATTCGTTCTGGGTCGCCCTCGGCATCCAGGTGTTGATCGCTGGATTTTCGGGCGGGCTGGTCGGGCTGGTGGTCGGCATCATGGCCGGGGCCGCCGACTCGGTGGCGCGGGCCGAGTGGTCGAAAAAAGTGTATACGGCCAGCCTCCTGCGCCTGGGTGAGCTGCGCAACGTGCACGTCGGGAAGGCGTTGCTGCGGGGCATCGCGCTGGCGCTGGTCCTGGTGGGGCTCCACGTGCTGCTGTTGATGGTCCTGCCGGACGCCGCCATCCGCTTCGAGAAGGCGCAGTTTGCCAATGCTCACGTGTGGCAGCCTAGCCTGTGGATCACCGTGCAGGAGGGGCTCGGAGCGTACTTCACGCTCGTGGTTTTGCTGCTGGGCACGGGCACGTTCGTGTGGCGCGTCACGGAGCGACCGTGGGTCCTGATGACCGTCATCGTCGGGACGGCCGCACTGGTGCAGGGCGGCATCGTCAGCCTGGGGCCGCCCGGGTATGCCTGGGCCGCGGGGGCCCTCGTCGGTCTCGTACTGGGAGGCGCCTTCTGGACGTTCGATTTCGTGACGTGCTTCGTGGCTTACTTCGTGGCCCGGGTGCTGTGGGCCGTGAGCGAGGGCTGGCTCGTAGCCGGATCGCCGATGGTCCTCGACGTAGTCGTCATCGCGCTGCTGCTCGGCGCGCTCCTCGTGCTGGGCTTCCTGGGCGTCAGCAGCGGCCGGTCGCGCCGCGAGGTGGGCGATTACGTGCCGCAGTACGTCGAAGAGCTGACGCGGCAGGAGCGCCTCAAGCGCGAGCTCGAAATCGCCCAGCAGGTGCAGAACTCGTTCCTGCCCCGCCGCATGCCGGACGTGGCCGGGGTGGACGTGGCCGCCATGTGCCTGGCCGCGCAGGAGGTGGGCGGCGACTACTACGACCTGATCGAAATCGAGCCGGGGCACCTGGCCGTCGTCGTGGGCGACGTGAGCGGCAAGGGCATCCAGGCGGCGTTCTACATGACGCTGGTCAAGGGCATGCTGCAGGCGCTCTGCACGCCCGAGACCTCCCCGGCCGAGGTGATGACCGACCTGAATCGCCTCTTCTATCGCAACGTCCCGCGCGGCACCTTCATCTCGATGATCTACGGCGTGCTCGACGTCGAGGCGCGCACCTTCACCTTCGCGCGGGCCGGGCACAACCCCGTCATCCTCAAGCGCTCGCCCAGCCAGCACTCCGAGTTTCTCCAGCCGTCCGGCATGGCGCTCGGACTGGTGGATGGCGGCCAGTTCGAGTCCACCATCGAGGAGGCGCGCCTCGACCTGCGCATGGGCGACGTGCTCGTCTTCTACACGGATGGGTTCTCGGAGGCGATGAACCTGGACAAGGACCAGTACGGCGACGACCGGCTGGCGGACAAGGTGAGCAGCCTCGGGCAGAAATCCGCCAGCGCCATCCTGCATGCCGTGGCCGAGGACGTGCATCACTTCGTCGAAGGCATGGGGCGCCACGACGACATGACCATGCTCGTCCTGAAGCTGAGCCGCCGCACCGGAGGGGGCCTCTGACGCCTCTAACGCCTCTGCGTCTGACGGGGACCGTATAACAGGACCGTCGGTTTTCGCGATTCGACATTGGCCGGAGAATTCGAGATACTGCCGCCCGCGCCCCACCCACCTGAAGTCTCCTGTTTCATGGATTTCGATCCTGTCGACGTAACGCGTGCGGCAGACGCCGTCCGCGACCACGGCGTCTCTGCTCCGGAGCTGGCCCTCGTCCTCGGGTCCGGGCTGGGAGCACTGGCCGAGGCCGCGGACGACGCGGTCATCGTCCCGGCGGCGGACCTGCCCGGCTATCCGACCTCCACCGTCTCCGGACACCACGGACAGCTCGTCTTCGGGCAGCTCGCCGGGCGCGACGTGGTCTTCGTGCAGGGGCGCGTGCATCTGTACGAGGGGCATCCGATCCGCAGCGTCACCTTCCCCATCCGGCTGGTCCACGCGCTGGGCGCCCGGCGGCTGCTGCTCACCAACGCGGCGGGCGGGATCAACCATCAGTTCACGCCCGGCACGCTCATGTTCATCGAAGACCACATCAACTTTGCGTTTGCGAGTCCGCTGGCCGGGCCGCCGCTGGAGGGGGAGCCGCGCTTCCTCGACCTGAGCGCCCCGTACGACCCGGACTGGCTGGACCGGGCCGAGCGCATCGCCGTCGAGCACGGCATCGGCACGCAGCGAGGCGTCTACCTGTGGACGCGCGGGCCGAGCTACGAGACGCCCGCCGAGATCCGCGCCTTTCAGCAACTCGGGGCGGACGCGGTGGGCATGAGCACCGTGCCGGAGACGCTCCAGGCCCGGGCGCTGGGGATGGACGTGCTGGGCATCTCGACGATTACCAACCTGGCCGCCGGGCTCGGCACCGAGCCGCTGGACCACGACGACGTGCTGGCCGTCGGCAGGCAGGTGCGGGACGACCTGATGCGCCTCGTGCAGGCCGTGGTCGCAGGGACCTGATCGTGCCCTGTTTTTTATTGACTTAGGTCCTATCTTGGCTCCCGCTGTATCTTTCATGAAATGCGGAGCGAGAGGACGTGCGTACGACGTGGGGACAGACCATCCGAAGTGCCCTGCTTTGTGGGATCTTGCTGGTCGCCGCGACCGGTGTGGCGCTCGACGCGACCGCCCAGGTCCAGATGTTCAGTTCGATCAGTAAGGACGTGATCGGGATGGGCGAGGCGTTCACCGTGGACGTGGACGTCTACGCCACCGATGCGCGGGGGGACGGGGCGCTGGAGACGGCCGTGGAGGAGGCGCAGTTCGACGCGATCCCGGCGAGCCTGGAACTGGTCCGCAGCCATCGCCGAGCGACACGCAGTGACACGCTGGCGGACGGCACCCCGCTCGGCGTCGTCCGGTGGCGCTACGTATGGCGCGCCGTCGAGCCGGGCGTGACTGAGGTGCCGCCGGTGACGATGACGTGGAACGCTGCGACGTGGTCCACCGCCGCGCACACGGTCACGGCATACGAGGTAGAGTCCTCCTTCTTCGAGTCCAGCTACGCCATTCTGCCCGTCGTGGCCGAGCGGCGCGGGGCGCAGGATCACAAGCGCTACAAGCGGCTGGGGTCGGCCTTTCTGGTGGCGCCCGACGCTGCCGTGACGAGCCTGCACGTCGTCCTCGATGCCCGCTCGATCCACCTGACGCTGCCTGACGGCAAGACCGTCAAGGTGGACGAGGCGTGGGTCGTGGACCCGGCGCGCGACGTCGTCCTCCTGCACGTAGACGACCGGGCCACGCGCGAGGCCGGACTCACGCCGCTCACCATCGCGCCGGTGCGCGAGGCCGTGCATCGACCCGGCGCGCGCAACGTGGGGGCGGTCACCTTTACCTATGGCTGGCCGGGGGGCGTGCAGCACAGCACGGCGGGCGTCCGGTATCCGGGCGCTACGCTGCGCCCCGACGAACTGCTGTGGATTACCAACAACGCCGTCCGGCCCGGCGACAGCGGCGGTCCACTGCTGGATCGCCACGGACGGGCGCTCGGCGTCGTGACGTCCGGAACGGTGCGGCGCGGCCGGCCCGCCCTGCTGAACGAAGAGCTCTGCGTGGCGACCGACTTCCGCCCGGCGCTCGGGCGCAAGCTGCTGGTCGACCACCCGCGTCCGCTGAAGGACCTGCTGCGCACCACCGATCCCGCGGAGCGCCCCCACGTCCAGGCGCTACGGGCCTCCACGCTGCTCGCCACGCGCTCGCCGGACGTGCAGGTGCTCAACGCGTCCCTGGAACGCCTCGACGCCGACCTGCAGGCCACGCCGGATCATGCCCAGCTGCACTTCATCCGCGGCATGATGCATCAGACGCTCGGCACCCTGAGCGATGCCATCGCCTCCTACCGCGCGGCCCTGGAGGCCTACGAGGGGCATTTTCTGGCGGCCCACATGCTCGGGCTCTCCTGGCTGCGTGGCGGCCGCACCGATGACGCCGTCCGCATGTTTCGGGCGGCTCGCCAGCATGCGCCGTATGCCTACCACGCCACGTACGGCCTGGCGCATGCCCACATCGAGCAGCGGCGCTACGAAGAGGCGCTGCCGCTGTTGGAGACCGTGCTGGCGCACGACGCCCAGTTCGCGCCGGCCTACTTCGACCTGGCCCGGTGTCTCATCGCCCTCGGGCGGGAGGCCGAGGCTCGGCTCCTGGCCCCCAGGCTGGACGCCGTGAACACCGTCTGGGGCCATCGTCTCCGCCGGATGCTCCGCGAACCAGCGCTGCAACCCGTGCGGCTTCAGGAGCGGCCCCGTGCATCGCTCTCGATCTCTCCCAAGGAGCGGCCATGACCCCCCTCGGTTCGTAGGCCCCGGAGACCGATGCGGCTATCGTACCAGCGTCACCGGTCGTGTCTGCGAAAACGCTCCTGCCTCGATGCGATACAGGTAGACCCCGGCGGGTAGCTTCTGCGCGGTCCAGGTCACGGCGTGCGGACCTGCTGGCAACAGGGCGTCCTCCAGCAGCGTCGCCCGCTTTCTGCCGAGCACGTCGAAGACCATCAGCGTTACCGGGGCGGGCTGTGCCAGCGTAAACGGAATGTGTACCGCCTGGCGGGACGGATTTGGATAACTCGCTCCCAGCGAATGCCCTTCCCCCGGTGAGCTTCCGTCGTCCGCCCCTGTGTTTGCTGACGAGGCGAGGCGGTAGATTTTCCCATCGAACGCGCAGAGGTACAGTTCGTCGTTGGCATCGACGCCGAACGAGGCGATGTTGAGGTTGGAATTGACGAGTTCTGTGGTCTCCGCATCGGTGCCGTCGTACGTTAGTGCCCAGATGCGCCCGCTCACGAAGTCGGCATAGACGTACTTGCCCACGAGGTCCGGAAGGCGATTCCCTCGGTACACGTAACCGCCCGTGATGGATTGTCCCTGGCTGTGTGGATATTCCCACACGGGAAGCGCCAGGCCGCTCTGGTCGCAGCCGGACGAGGGGTCGAAGCAGTGCGTGCCTTCCATCGTGTTCCACCCGTAGTTGCCGCCCTTCTCGATGATGTCGATTTCCTCGTAGGCATTTTGCCCGACGTCGCCCGCCCAGAGGGCTCCGGTCTCCGGGTCGAAGCTGATTCGCCACGGATTGCGCAACCCGTAAGCATAGATCTCCTCGCGGCAGCCCGCCGGTCCGCAGTCGGCGCCGACGAAGGGGTTGTCGGCAGGAATGCCGTAATGTTGGCCCTCAGAGGGGTTGTCGACGTCGATGCGCAGGATCGAGCCTAGCAGCGTGCTGCGATCCTGACCATTTTCCTCGGGATCGCCCCCGGCGCCGCCATCACCGAGGGTCACGTAGAGGTAGCCGTCCGGGCCAAATTGGATTTGTCCCGCATTGTGGTTGCTGAACGGCTGTTCGACTTCGAGGAGCACCTGTTCGCTCTCCGCATCGGCCTGGTCCGGGTCATCCGTATCGACCTGATACCGTGCGATGATGGTGCGGCTGGGATTCGCGGCCGTATAGTCGACATAGAAATAGCCGTTGCTCATGAAGTCGGGATGGAAGGCGAGGCCCAGCAAGCCCTGCTCGCCGCCGCTGAGGACCCGGTTCTGGATGTCGAGGAAGACCTCGGCGGATGGAACCTGTGGATCGTTCTCGAAGACCTTGATCACGCCTGCCTGCTCCACGACGAACAACCGGTTCGTGCCATCGCGGGGGGACTGGAGGTCGACCGGGTCGGAAAACTCCAGGTTCGGAAAGGCGACTTCGAGGTCGTGCTGGGCGCTGCTGGGCTGGCATGAGGCTGCCAGCAAGGACACGACCGCGACAACGACCCAGGTGAGACGTGTAGGCATAGCAGCTCCGGGAAAGGACTATCAGGTACGACGTTCGGAGTATTGGCCTATGAGGCTGAGGGTACCATAAAGACCCGCGACAGGGGGGACAGTTCGGCAGAGAACAATCCCGCGGGGGAGTGGCTATACAGCATCTGGTCTGGGAACAGGCTGCACTGCGTTGCCACTGCTACCGCATCATCTCCGCGAAGTATGATACCGCTGTACGAGTATGCTGATCGGGCCACCAAGCTCGATGTGATCCTGAGCAGGGCGGCCTCCTTCAGCCCGGAGGTCGACGCCGCCGTGCAGGAGATTGTCGACGCCGTGCGGGCCGACGGCGACGCGGCGGTCCTGGCGCTGACTGAGCGCTTCGACGGCGTGCGGCCCGATCCCATCGCGGTGCCCGCCGGGGCCCTGGCCGAGGCGCACGACGCGATGGACGACGACCTGCGGCGCGTGATCGCCGAGGCGGCAGACAACATCCGGCGCTTCCACGCGCAGCAGCGGCAGCGCTCCTGGTTCACCGACGACGGCGACGGCGTCCTGCTGGGGCAGCGCATCGTCCCGCTCGACCGGGCAGGCCTCTACGTGCCCGGCGGCACCGCCTTCTACCCGTCCAGCCTGCTGATGAACGCGATTCCGGCGCAGGTGGCCGGGGTCGACGAGATTCACCTCGTCAGCCCGCCGCAGCCGGACGGGCGTCCGCACCCGCTGGTCCTGGCGACGGCGCACCTGCTGGGGCTCACGAATGTCTATGCCGTCGGGGGCGCGCAGGCCGTCGCCGCACTCGCCCTCGGCACCGACAGCATCCCGGCGGTGGACAAAATCGTAGGGCCGGGCAACGCCTACGTGGCCGCGGCTAAGAAGCAGGTCTTCGGCACCGTCGACATCGACTCAATCGCCGGGCCGAGCGAAATCGTCATCCTGGCCGACGCGACCGCCGACCCCGAGTTCGTGGCGGCGGATCTGCTCTCGCAGGCCGAACACGACGTGCGCGCCTCCGCGATCCTCGTCACGCCGCACCGCCCGCTGGCCGAGGCCGTGCAGCAGCACGTCGCGCAGATGGTGCCGCGCCTGGAGCGCCATGCTATCATGGAGCAGGCCCTGCGCGACTACGGCGCGTGCGTCGTCACCGAGACGATGGAGCAGGCGCTCGCCCTGACCAACGAGCTGGCCGCCGAGCACCTCGAACTGATCGTCGCCGACCCGTGGGCTACGATGACCCACATCCGCCACGCGGGCGCCATCTTCCTCGGGCCGTATTCGTCCGAGCCCGTGGGCGACTACTTCGCCGGGCCCAACCACGTGCTGCCCACCGGCGGCACGGCGCGCTACGCCTCGGCCCTCAGCGTGGACGACTTCATCCGCAAGCAGTCCATCATCAGCTACACCGCCCAGCGCCTCCGCCGCACCGGCGACGACATCATCGCCTTCGCCCGGAGTGAGGAGCTGACGGCCCACGCTCACGCCATCCAGGTCCGCCTCGACCGCCTGCGCGCCGCCGCCGACTCGCCCGAGGCCGTCCCTGCCACCGCCGACGCCGACTGACGCCCATCCGCCGCTCCACTATGCCGATTGCTGACGCCACGCCCACCACGCTCGACCAGGTGCTCGACCACATCCGCCCGGCGGTGCGTCGCCAGGAGCCCTACCTCGTGGGCCATCCGCCCGACGTGAGCGTCAAGCTGAACCAGAACGAGAGTCCGTTCGACCTGCCGGACGAACTCAAGGACGAGCTGCTGGCGCAGTTCCGGGAGATCTCGTTCAACCGCTACCCGACGGAGCAGCCGGATCGTCTCTGCCAGGCGCTGGCCGACTACACCGACTGGCCCGCTGATGGCATCCTCGTCGGCAACGGCTCGAACGAGCTGACCTATACCTTCGGCCTCTGCTTCATTGATCCGGGCACGCCGGTCGTCCTGCCGCGCCCGATGTTCTCGCTCTACGAGAAGGTGGTGCGCCTCCACGATGGCGATCTGACCGCCGTTCCCCCGCGTCCCGACCTCACCTTCGACGCCGAGGCGCTGCTGGAGGCCGTCCGCCGTGAGCAGCCGTCGCTCGTCGTCCTCACCACGCCCAACAACCCGACCGGCCTGGCGATGCCGCTGGCCGAGATCGAAGCCATCGTGGCCGCCGCGCCCGGCATCGTCGTGGTGGACGAGGCGTACGTCGAGTTCAACCCGGAAGCGAGTGCGCGGACGCTCTTGCCGGACTATCCCAACCTGATGCTGCTGCGCACCTTCTCGAAGGCGTTCGGGCTGGCCGGGCTGCGGCTCGGCTACCTGATGGGGCACCCGGAGGTCGTGGCCGAGGTGTTCAAGGCGCGGCTGCCCTTCATGGTGGACCGCTTCGCCGAGGCGACGGCCCTCGCCCTGCTGGCCCGCCCCGACCTCATCGACGACCGCGTAGCGCAGATGCAGGCGCAGTGTGAGCACCTGACGACGGCGCTGCGGGCGCTCGATGGCGTCGAGGTGCTGCCGTCGCAGGCGAATTTCGTCCTTTTCAAAACCCCTGTGGAACCCAGCGAGATGATGGACCGTCTCGCAGCATCCGGCGTCCTCGTGCGCAACATGGGTGGGTACCCCGAGCTCCGGGGCTACCTGCGCGTCAACGCGGGCACGCCGGATGAGAACAAGGCTTTTTTGGCCGCGTTGAAACAAGCGCTCGTGTAAATCCAGGATGGGCTGACCAGGGGACCGTGGACGCGTGCGTACTTCCCAGCGCCCCTCTCTGCTAGTAGACTTCGCCCCAGGTTTTTATGGATACCATTCAAGTTGACATCATCGGACTCTCCACCAGTCCTTCGAGCGGCGGGGCCTACGCCCTCGTGCTGGGCGAGGTCGACGGCAACCGACGCCTGCCCATCATCATCGGTGCCTTTGAGGCCCAGGCCATCGCCCTCGAACTGGAGAAGATCCAGCCGCCGCGCCCGATGACGCACGACCTGCTGCGCGACACGCTGGAAGCCATCGGCGCCGAGGTGGTCGACATCGTCATCGACGAGTTGCGGGAGGGCACCTTCTTCGCCAAAATCCGCTACCTGCACAACGGTGACGAAGGGCAGCTCGACGCCCGCCCGAGCGACGCCGTGGCGCTGGCCGTCCGCGTCGACGCGCCCATCTACGTGGCGCCGCCCGTGCTCGAAGAAGCGGGCATCCCGACCGAAGACGAGAGCGTCTCGGCCCTGACCAGCGGAGGGGGCAGCGGCGCGTCCACCAGCGAGCCCTCCAAACCGATGTCGCGCATGGAGCGGATGGAGCAGCAGCTCGAAGAGGCCATCGAAGAAGAAGACTACGAACGGGCTGCCCAGCTGCGCGACGAAATCGCCCGCATGAAGGGCGACGAAAACTGACCCGATCCTCTCGCCTTCTCACCCACCACAGCGGCGAAGCTTCCTCCGGAGCTTCGCCTTCTTTTTGCCCGACGCCGCCATGCCTACGACGACCGCTCTCGACCTGCGCCCGGTGCCCTTCGCGGACCTGCCGGGCTTTCCGGACCTGTTCACGACCTACTGTACCGACTACGCCCGCGTGGCCGACTACTACGCCGCCGACTGGCGCTCGCCCGACGACCGCCGCGCGGCTGCGGACCGGGCCGCTCACCACCCGCGGAATCGGGCGCGCCTGGCCGAGATCCTGCACGAGCAGAACGCGCGCTGGGGGATGGACGAGGCGACGAGCGCCCACATCGAGGCGCTGCGGGGGGAGGAGACCGTCGCCGTCGTAACGGGGCAGCAGGTGGGGCTGTTGGGCGGGCCGCTCTACACGATCTTCAAGACGCTGACGGCGCTTCGGCTGACGCGGCAACTGGCCGAGGAGATGGACCGCCCCGTCGTCCCGGTCTTCTGGCTGGAGGGCGGCGATCACGACCTGGAGGAGGTGGCCCGGACGCACCTGCTCCGCCGCAACGAGGTCGTTCCGATCCGCTACACGGGCCACACCCTGCCCGAGGACGGCAACCTGGGTCCGGTTGGTCGCCTCGTGTTCAACGACCACATCGGCGACATCATCGACCGGGTGGAGGCGACGCTGCCGCCGTCCGACTTCCACGACGCCGTCATCGCGCTGTTGCGCGAGACGTACCGCCCCGGCGCGACCCTGCTCGACGCCTTCGCCCGCCTGCTGCGCCGCCTCGTCCCCGACGCCGGACTCGTCTTCATCGACCCCGACGATGTGCGCCTGAAGCAACTGTCCGCTCCGCTCTTCCGGCGAGAGATCGAGGACCACGCCACCTCGTACGACCGCCTCACCGCGACGAGCGAGCGCCTCGCGGGCGACTTCCACGCGCAGGTGCGTCCGCGCAGTACCAACCTCTTTCTCGTCACCGACGACGGCCGCTACGCGCTGGACGCCGAGGGTGATGATCGCTTCCGCCTACACGGACGCGACGAGCACTACTCCCGCGACGACCTGCTCGCCCTGCTGGCCGACGCGCCAGAACGCTTCAGCCCGAACGTCGTGCTGCGCCCGCTGATGCAGGACCATCTGCTGCCGACGGCTGCCTACGTGGCTGGGCCGAGCGAGGTGTCCTACTTCGCCCAGTACAAAGCGCTGTACGACTGGGCGGACGTGCCCATGCCGGTCATCTACCCCCGCGCCAGCCTGTCGCTCGTCGAGAGCAAGGTGCAGAAGGTGCTCGACAAGTTCGACCTGGAGGTGAGCGACTGTGCCGAGGACGCGGATCGGCTGTTTCAGCGAGTCGTGAAGGCGCAGATGAGCGTGGACGTCGATGCCGTCTTCGACGAGGCAGCCTCGCACTTCCATCGGGCGGTCAACGACGTCAAGGCGCCCGTCGGCGAGGTGGATCGCAGCCTGATCCCGGCGGTCGAGGCGACGCGGGCGGCGTTCATCAACGCGTGGGACGACCTGAAGACGAACGTGCTGCGGGCCGAGAAGCGGCAGCAGGACGAGCTACGCGACCAGCTCGACAAGGCGCGCGCCAATCTGTATCCTGAGGGCACGTTGCAGGAACGCGTTATCTCCGTCTTCTACTTCCTGAACAAGTACAGCCTGCACCTGCTTCCATCGCTCCAGGAGACGCTGTCGCTGGATACGTCGGCGCATCAGGTCGTTCAGGTGTGACGGGCGTCCGCCCCCGGATCGACGCTGCGCCTTCATTCACCCCGCCGAGCCATGATCTTCAGTCCGCTCATCGAGCAGGCCATCGAGCTG
>JAAAOL010000243.1 GCA_009908885.1 Bacteroidota bacterium
GCGCATAAGACTGGGCGTGCAGCATCCCTGGCATCAGCAGGCCGAGGGCGAGAAGGAAGGAAGCGAAGCGGTGCATGGGAATAATGCTCATTCAGATTGGTGATGTAAGGATCTCCGATGTCGCACGCCGTGTTGCGTGATGCGTGACGTGAACGAGTAGCCGCTTCGGCAGAGCGCTCCCGGATCCAAGTCCGGGACGAGCTCTCACACACTACGCATTACGTTCTGAGCTACACGGCCATCGCCGAGCGAAAACGGGAAAACAGGGGAAAAGCGGACGAACGAGAACGGGGGTAGTGAAGCAGCAGGGTGTATCGACTTCAATCATTCATCAAGTCGACGTGAGGATCGCCCCAGATCTGAACTATCGGGATGTTCGGGGCGTGCAGGACGATCTCCTCGACGCCGTCGCCGGTTAGGTCTACGATGGCCACCAGATCCATCACGAAATCAACCGGCCCCGCGAAGTGCGTCACCGTCGATGACGCGAGGTCGACGGCCAAGACCCGGTCGTCGGTAGCGAACATGCCGTGCGGTGCGCCCATGCCGCCCGGGTCGGCAAAGCCGTAGAACTGGCAGGTGGGTGCCCCGGCGCAGATCGTGCTGCTCACGTCAGGCACCGCCCACACGACATCTCCTGTCGCAACGTCGATGACGCGGAGGCCGGTGACGTTGCCCCCGTCGTCTTCGCGGGTCGTGATCAATTCTGGCTGACCGTCGCCCGTAGCGTCCAACTTGCTGGTGCCCACCTGAATCTCGAATTGGAGCCCGGGAGCAGGTCGCACGCCCGGCTCGGACTCGTACAGCAGGTCGAGGGCGTCCTGGGCCTGCACAGGCAGGCTCAGGAGGGCCCAGAGGACGACGAGCAGGATCGGTTTGGTAGTCATGGCGCGTGCAGTAGCGTCTGATGGCTGACGATGGTGTCGCCCACGCGGAGGCGGCAGAGGTAGGGGCCTGCCGCGACGGGCCGTCCGGTGTCATCGGTGCCGTCCCAGGTGATGCGATGGGTGCCCGCCGGACGGTCGGCCTGGACCAGCGTGCGGACGGTGCGGCCCAGCAGGTCGTAGATGCGCACCGTCACCGGGCCGGGCCGCTCCACGGTGTAGGGAATCGTCGTCGAGGTGGTGAACGGGTTCGGGTAGTTTTCGAGAAGCGAGGCCAACGCCGCCTCGATGCGGTCCGTCGCGGTGCCGGTGGAGACTGTGCCGTAGATCTGCACCGTAGCCGTCTCCGGGTTAGCCACGATCAGCTCGGGCGTTTCGTCGCCGTCGAGGTCCAGCACGGTTACGTCGCGCGCCGGGAGGACGAACGGGGCCGCTGTGGCCTGCTTGCTGTGCGCCGTCCCTTCGATCTGCGCGGTCAGCCCCAGCACCTGCGCATTCCTGTCGAAGAAGGCAGCCTCTTTTTGACCGTTGCCGTCGATGTCGAAATAGCCGAGAAAGCGAAGATCCTGGCTGCCCATCGCCTGTTCGACGTCGGTCACGGAGAAGCGCGCGAGGAGCACGTTGGTCGTAAGGTCTCTGACGAACAGAGAGTCGAGTAACCCATCGCCGCGGACAAACGACAGGTCTCGTACACCGTCGCCGTTGAAATCAAATCGGCCCTGAAACGTCGGGATCAATTCACCCAGTTCGACCAAACTCAACCCCGGCTCTGACTCGTAGATGAGCGTTGGCTGCGCGGCAGCGGGAGGGGCGAGCAGAAAAAGAAGAAGGAGGTAGTAGCGACACATAATGTTTCCGTTGAGTAGTCTCCAGAGAAGCCGTCGGTTGTCGATTCAGCAGCTATTCGATAGCGTTATACCGGGGTGAGGTGCTGATTCCCATCCGGTTACTCGCTTGCTGCTTCAACGCTTCAGGGACTTCCCTGCAGGCGCCTTCCACACCTGCACGCGTCGCGTGTCTTGCAGCGTCACGACAATCTCCTGGAACCCATTCCCCGTCAGGTCGGTGGCTCCGACGAGGCGGATGGCTTCCCCTTCCTCTACCTTCCAGGACAGGTTGTTGCGATAGATGTGAAAGCCGCTCACCTGATTGTCGTCATAGAAGATGGCTTCAGGCTGTCCGTCGGCATCGACATCGCCGAAGCCCCACAGGTCCATGGGGCTCGTGATGCCAAGCGTGGCGGGCACGTCCCGCACCTCCCAGATGATTTTAGGACTGGATTTGTCGAGTTCGCTGAGTACGCGGAGGTCTTGCAGGCCGCCCTGCTCGTTCTCGCGCCGCAGGATCAGATCGGCCTGCCCATCGCCATCCGCATCGAAGCGCTTCGGCGAGGAGGCATCCGTAAACCCATCGAGTAGCGCACCGGGGCGCACGCCCGGCTCGGACTCGAAGAGGAGGTCCAGTTCGAGGCTCTGGGCCCGCAGCGGGGCAGAGCTCATCAGGAGTACAGCGAGGAGGATGAACAGGATTGGCTTGAGCGGCATGACGTGTAGAGCTGGCGTTAGAGGAGCAGGATAGGACCGAGGAAGAGGTCTGATGGCCCGTCACCTAATCATGGCGAGATCCCGGCGCGAATGTGGACATGGCGCTCTTCGTTTTCTCCCAGCGGGGGCGAGCAGGTGTATTCTCAGGCAGGGGATTGGTACATTGGGCCATCGTCCTTCTCGATCCTGCTGCCGGGCCCCCATGCCGACCTCCGGAGAGGTAACTCAGCTGCTGCACCGCCTCGACCGGGGCGACGACGACGCGCTGGAGCGGCTGATGCCGCTGCTCTACGACGAACTGCGGATGGTGGCGCGCAACCAGCTCCGCCGCGAGCGTCGCAACCACACGCTGGGAACCACGGCGCTGGTGAACGAGGCCTACCTCAAGCTGGTCGGCCAGCAGCGGCTGAATGCCGAGGACCGGGGGCGCTTCTTCGCCATCGCCGCGACGACGATGCGCCGCATCCTGATCGACTATGCCCGGGCCCGGAAGCGGCTCAAGCGCGGCGGCGGGCAGACGCCGGTGCCGCTGGACGAGGCGGAGGCCTTTCTGACCGACCGTGAGGCCGACGAGGTGCTGGCCCTGGACGACGCGCTGGAACGCCTGGCGGCCGTCAACCCACGCGGGAGCCAGGTGGTGCAGTACCGCTTCTTCAGCGGGCTCACGCTGGCCGAGACGGCGGAGGTGATGGACGTGTCCGTAAAGACGGTCCAACGCGCCTGGGTGGCCGCCCGCGCCTGGCTCCGCAAGGAGGTGGCGGGCGAGCTGCGCCTGGACCCCTGACCACCCACGCCGTCGCTTGTCGCCATGAATGATATGTGCCTCCTCCGACAACCCTGAGCCGCCGTGGACACCGAACGCTGGGATCGCGAGCACTGGGAGCAGCTCGAACGCCTCTTCTGGGAGGCGCTGGAGCGCGATGCGGCCACGCGGAGCGATTTCCTCGATGCGGCCTGCGCGGGGCGCCCCACGCTGCGACGCGAGGTGGACGCGATGCTGGCCGCCCACGAGCGCGAACTCGGCATCGAAGAACGCCTCTTCGAGCCGCCCGCGCCGGACGAGGCCGATGGGGCGGACGCGCCGATGGTGGGGCGCGTCGGGCCGTACCGCCTGCTGCACCCGATCGGACGCGGCGGGATGGGGGACGTCTACCTGGCCGAGCGGGCGGACGAGCAGTTCCACAAGCAGGTGGCGCTCAAGGTCGTCAAGCGCGGGATGGACACCGACGAGATCCTGCGGCGCTTCCGCAGCGAGCGGCAGATCCTGGCCAGCCTGGATCATCCCGGCATCGCCCGCCTGCTGGACGGCGGCATGACCGACGACGGGCGGCCCTACTTCGTGCTGGAGTACGTGGAGGACGCCGTCCCGCTCACCGACTACTGCGACCAGCAGCAGCTCTCCATCGCCGACCGGCTGGACCTCTTCCGTTCGGTCTGTGCGACGGTCCAGTATGCCCACCAGAACCTCGTCGTCCACCGCGACCTGAAGCCGAGCAACATCCTCGTCTCGGCCGACGGCACGGTGAAGCTGCTCGACTTCGGCATCGCCAAGCTGCTGAATCCCGATCTGGCGCCCTTCACGCTGGCCCAGACGGCGACGGCGATGCGGCTGATGACCCCGGAGTATGCAGCGCCGGAGCAGGTGCGCGGCGAGGCCATCACGACGGCGACGGACGTCTACCAGCTCGGCGTGCTGCTCTACGAACTGCTGACCGGGCACCGGCCCTACCGGCTGGCGCGCCGCACGGTCGACGAGGTGGCCCGCGTCATCCGGGAGGACGACCCCACGAGACCCTCCACGCGGGTGCGCCGCCCGGAGGAGGTGCTGGACCGAGAAGGCGACACGCAGACGATCACGCCGGAGCAGGTCAGCCGGGCGCGCGGCACGGACGTGGACCGCCTCGCCCGGCGGCTGCGGGGCGACCTGGACACTATCGTTCTCAAGGCGATACACAAGGAGCCGCAGCGGCGCTACGCCTCGGTCGAGGCCCTGGCCGGCGACGTGGAGCGCTACCTCACGGGCCTGCCCATCACCGCCCGGCCCGACACCCTCGGCTATCGCGCCCGCACGTTCGTCCGCCGCCATCGCGTCGCCGTCACGGCAGCGGCAGCGGTCGTCCTGCTGGTGCTGGCCTTCGGCATCGTGATGGCCGTGCAGGCCGTCCGCATCGCCCGCCAGGCCGACGAGATCGCCCGCCAGCGCGACGCGGCGACGGAGGTGGCCTCGTTCCTGACGGGCGTCTTCGAGATGGCCGACCCGACGACCTCGCGCGGCGAGCAGGTGACCGCCCGCGAACTGCTGGACCAGGGCGCCGCCCGCATCGAGACGGACCTGGCCGCCCAGCCCGCCGTCCAGGGACGGATGATGCAGACGATGGGCGAGGTGTATCTGCACCTGGCCCAGTACGACCAGGCCGACTCGCTGCTGCGCCGGTCGCTCGACGTGCGCCAGTCGCTCTTCGGCCCGTCCCATGCCGAGGTGGCCGAGGCGCTGGTCGCGCAGGGCGACCTGGCCTTCCACCTGAGCGACCTCGACCGGGCGGACTCGCTCCTGTCGCACGGCCTCGCCATGCAGCGCCGCGTCCTCGGGCCGGAGCACCCCACCACGGCGCTCACCATGAGCCGCCTGGGGGAGGTGCGCACGACGGCGGGCGAGCTCACCTCCGCAGAGACGCTACACCGCGACGCCCTCGCCGCCCTGCACGCGCATTACGACTCCACGCACGCAGACGTCGCCCTCGCCATGAACCGGCTGGCCTCCACGCTGCGCCACGCCGACCGCTACGACGAGGCTGAGGCCCTGCTGCGCGATGCCCTCGCCCTCCGCCGCGACCTCTTCGGGCAGCGCCACACCGCCGTCGCCGCCAGCATGAACAGCCTCGCCGCGCTCCTCCGCGAACAGGGCCGCTACGACGAAGCCGAAGCACTCTTCCGCGAGACGCTCGCGCTCAAACGAGACCTGTATGGCGACGTACATCCCGAGGTGGCGGGCACGCTCAATGCGCTCGCAGGCGTCGTCAAGGATCGGGGCGACTATGCCGCCGCCGTCGCGCTCTACGACTCCACCCTCGCCATCAGCCGCGCCGTCTACGGCGCCGAGAGCGCGACCACGGCGCAGCACATGAACAACCTCGCCACGGCCTACATCTACCAGGGTGACATGGCCGAGAGCCGCCGCCTGCTGGACGAAGCCCTGCCGCTGGCCGAGCGCGCGATGGGCGAGACGTCGCCGTCCGTCGCGCACATGCGCAACAACCTGAGCTACGTCCTGGGCGAGTTGGGCGACCTCGCTGGAGCCGAGCGCGAGTTGCGCCGCGTCCTCGCCATCGAGACGTCGATCTACGGCGAAGAACACACCGAAGTCGCCATGACGACGGCCAGCCTCTCGACGCTCGTCTGGGATCAGGGGCGCGGGGACGAGGCGCGGCGGCTGGCCCGCAAGGCGCTGGCGCTGCGGCGGACGCTGCTGCCAGAGGATCATCCCGACCTGGCCAACTCGCTCTACGGCGTCGGGACGATGGTCGTGGACCAGGACCCGGCCGAGGCGGAAGGGCTCTTCCGCGAGGCGCTGCGCATCCGCCGGACGGCCTACGCCGAGGACGACGTGCGCGTGGTGCTAGCTGAGGGGCGCCTAGGCGATACCCTGCGCCGCCTGGGCCGCCACGACGCCGCCGAGGCGCTGCTGCTCGACAGCTACGAGACGGCCCGGACGACGCAGGGCCCCGACCACTGGCTCACCCAGATTCAGGTCGAATACCTCGCCGCGCTCTATGCCGCCATGAACCGCCCCGACGAAGCTGCGACCTACCGGGCGCTTCTGGCCGCTGCGGACGGGTGAACGCTCCTGTGCAGCACGCAGCCGGGGGATTACCGGAGGAGGACGAAAGGCTGACTGCGAATTCCATCCCCGGCCTGGACCCGCACGAGGTAGATGCCGCTCGGGAGCCGCGTCCCGTCGAACGACACCCGGTGGACGCCCGCCGGGAGGGAGCGGTCTAGAGGAACGGCCACGCGGCGGCCCAGCAGGTCGTAGACGGCGAGGTGCACGGGGGCCGGCGCCGCCAGCCCGAGGCGAAACGAGGTCGCCCCGTGCGCCGGATTGGGGGCCACGCTGAGGTTCAGCGGGGTCGGAGTGGGCGGATCTTCCAGGAGGGTGCCGACCGGGTCGCTGAAGAGGTATGCCCGCCCCCCGGCGAAGACATTCGCGTTTTCGGTCGGCGCGCCGATGAGCAGGTCCGGCCGACCGTCTCCGGTCGCGTCGGCGGCAGCCAGCGTCGCACCGAAGCGGCTGATGAAGCCGCCATTGGGCGAGGCGAATGACGCGATGAGCTCACCGTCGGCCCCTGAGAAGAGGTACGCGCGTCCCGCATCGTCGCCGAGGGTGGCGTCGCCGGGAGCGCCCACCAGCACCTCGGCCAGGCCGTCGCCGTCGAAGTCCGGGACGGCGGCGAGGCCGTTGTGGAATCCGTTGGCGAAGGCGTCGTCCTCCTGGTCGCTCGGCGAGGTGATCGTGTAGAGCGGCGTGCCGTCCGCGCCGGAGAGCGCGTGGACCACGCCGGACTCGCCGGAGCGGATGGTCGCAGCGACGAACAGGTCGGAGGTGCCGTCGGCGTCGAGGTCGCCCGCCGCGGCCAGGCCGCTCCCGAAGGCCGCCTCGCCGTTCGGGTCGAGAGCCTCGAACGTGTCGAGCAGCGCGCCGTCGCTTCCGGAAAAGACGTACACCCGCCCGCTACCGCCGACGCCATCGACGGGCTCCCCCTGGGCGCTGATGAGCAGGTCGGACACGCCATCCCCATTGACGTCACCGGCATCAGCGAGGGTGCCGCCAAACCGACTCGTAGCGAAGGCATTGGGCGAGGCCAGCGTGTGGATCACGGCGCCCGTCGCGCTGGAGAAGGCATACACGCGTCCGGCGTTGCCGGCGCCTCCGTCCTCGGAGGCGGCCCCGACGAGCAGGTCGGGCTGCCCGTCCCCGTCGAGGTCGCCCACCGTCGCAGCTGCCGAGCAGAAGAAGGCGCGCTCCTCCGGGTTGGGCGAGGGCTGTGAGCGAAGGAGGGCGCCGGTCGCACCGCTGAACACATGAAGCTGGCCCGCCCGGTCGATGCCCTCGGGGTCTTCATTCGGGGCGC
>JAAAOL010000301.1 GCA_009908885.1 Bacteroidota bacterium
GCATCTGGAGGTGCAACATCTGGAGGTGGGGAACGGGAACGCGGGAGATGGGAGTGAGGCAGCGTGGCAGGTGCTCGGCTGGGTCGACGGCCACGGCACCACCGCCGAGGCGCAGACCTATCGCTACCGGACGCGCGGTCTCGCCCTCGGCACGCACCGCTACCGGCTGCGTCAGGTGGACTTCGACGGCACGTTCGCCTACAGCCCGACGGTAGAGGTGCGGGTGATGCCCGGCGGTGGGGATGCGCCCGTCACGTGGTCCGTCTATCCGAATCCGATGCGCAAAACGGGAACGGTCGAGGTCGTCGCGGCACGCACCCAGCCGGTCCGCATCGCCCTGTTCGACGTGCTCGGGCGGCGGGTGGCCCTCCTGCACGACGGACCGCTGCATGCGGGCAGCGTGCGTCGCCTCCCGATCCCGGCGTCCACCCTGCCCCGCGGGCTGTACGTCGTTCGCGCCGAGGGGCCGGCGCTCGTCGCCGCGCAGCCGGTCGTGGTGCGGTGACGCGGCGGCACGTTCGGCAGGCTGCGGCCGCTGCTCGTTCCGACGTGCCGCGTTCGTGGATTGAGATCGCGGCCCTTTCCTGCATGATACCGTTTGGGCTCAGCGACGTCCGCAACGCTGAGCACGTGGCGCCCCGACCCCGGGTACGGGGCATGCTGTGACGGGTACTGCGTGAGCGCCTGTCCCGGACGCAGCTTGTCCCGACGCGACGTCGGGGATCCGGGAGGGCGCTGCGGAAGCGTCTGCGCTTCCATGTCACGCACCACAGCTTGCCCCGAGACCCTGTCGGGGAAACACGCAGCACGAATGGCACAATCCACCTGGCGGAACACCCGTGCGCCCATCAGATCCGCCAGAAGGAGACAAATGGTCCATTCGACAGGCATCCTTCGCATCGGTAGGTGAACCAATGAAAGCAAGTTCGGAATCACCAATTTGTGATTCCCGACCTGTTACACCTGAATATCATTCAGTCATTTCATATCACCGCCATGCCTGTTACCTACCGCTTTTCCGCGACATATCGCATCCTCTCTCTCATCCTGCTGATCGGCCTCTTCCTGGCGCCACCCGCAGCCCCTCCCGTGCACGGTCAGGGGGTCTTCATCATGAAGACCTTCGACAGCGACGGCGACGGCGAGCTGAGCGACGGCGACGAGCCGGGCGCGGGGATCGACTTCGAAGTCATCGACCCGGCCACGGGCGAGGTGGTCGCTAGCGGCACGACGGACGAGGCCGGGCACCTTCAACTCGACCTGGAGCCCGGCGACTACGTGGTGCGCGAGGTGAACCTGCCCGAGGGCGTCGAGCCGATCTCGCCCGCAGGCGGCGAGACGGAGGTCACGGTGTCACCTTCCGCAGGCGCTGAACTCCTCTTCCTCAATACGCCTCCTCCACCGCCGACGGTGCCCGTGCCGATCCGGAAGTGGTACGACCTCGACGAAAACGATCAGGTGAGCAGCGGCGACGCTCCGGCTGAAGGCATCGCGTTTCAGGCCCTGCGCGACGGGGAGGTCGTAGCCGAGGGCGCCACCGATGCGTCCGGCCGGCTTCAGTTCGACCTGGAGCCCGGCGACTACGTGGTGCGCGAGGTCGGCCTGCCCGAGGGCGTCGAGCCGATCCTCCCTGCTGGTGGCGAGACCTCGGTCTCTGTGTCTCCCCCGGCGGTGTCCGAAATCCCGTTTTTGAACCCTCCACCGACCATCTGCATCTTCAAGTGGCTCGACCTGAACGGCGACGGCATCCTGGACCGGGACGTGGATGGCGTCGGAGCGGGCATTACCTTCCAGGTGCTCCAGGACGGGACCGTGGTCGCGGAAGGAACGACCGACGAAACGGGGCTGCTCAAACTCCGCCTGCCGCCCGGCGACTACGTGGTGCGCGAGGTGAATCTGCCCGAGGGCGTCGAGCCGATCTCGCCCGCCGATGGCGCGGTAGACATCGTGCTGGAGCCCGGCCTGCAGATCGAAATCGACTTCCTCAACACGCCGCCGCCGGGCACCAGCGAGGAAAAGGACTGGGGCGACCTGCCCGATCCGTATCCGACGCTCAGTGCAGACAACGGACCGAGCCACATCCTCACAGGCAGCGGCCCGTTCCTGGGCGCGGGCGTAGACAAGGACCCGGATGGCCAACCCCGGCCGTTCGCGGACGGCGACGACAAGGACCAGGACGGCGACGACGAAGATGGAATCGTCTTCCTCAACCTGCCCTCCGGCGGCACCGGCGAGATCGAAGTGACCGTGGGCCGGGCCGGGCAGCTCGACGCCTGGATCGACTTCAACGACGACGGCGACTTCGCCGACCCGCAGGAGCAGATCGCGCGCGCCGTTCCTCTCGGCGTAGGCGTCCACCTGTACACCTTTCCCGTGCCGCAGGATGTCGGACCACGCTTCGCCCGCTTCCGGTTCAGCGGGAACGGCAACCTGCCCCCCACGGGCGAGGCCCCGAACGGCGAAGTCGAAGACTACCAGATCCGGAGCCGCGACTATGGCGATGCCCCCAACGCAGGAGTAGACGGCATCCTGAATGTCGCTGCCTATCCGACGCTCGGCATAGAGGATGGCGCCCGCCACATCATCACCCCGAAACTCAACTACCTGGGCGACGACGTCGACGCCGACCCGGACGGACAGCCAGACCCCTATGCCTTCGGGGACGACGGCGATGCCGATGACGACGAAGACGGCCTGCCGTGGGACGGTACGGGCGTGATCCGCACCTCCCCGCCCGCCGCCTCTAGTCTTCCTTTCGTTCCTGGCCTCGTCGCCGGCCGGAAGAACGTCGAGATCAACGTTATCGCGCACAGCAACTCTGCCCTCGACGCCTGGATCGACTGGAATCGCGATGGCGACTGGGACGACACCGGCGAGAAGGTCTTCGACGCGGAGAATCTGGCTCCGGGAGACAACACGCTCCTCCTCGACGTGCCCGCCAACGCCCGCACCGGGTACACCTACGCCCGCTTCCGGTCGAGCGGCCGCGGCGGGTTGGAGTACTACGGCCTGGCCCCTGACGGCGAGGTCGAGGACTACATCCTGGCTCTCCTTCCGCAGGTCGACCTCGGTGACGCGCCCGACACCTACGCGACACGGGTTGCCAGCTATGGGCCACGCCACGTCCTCACGCTGTACCGCCTCGGCGAGGAGTTGGACGGCGAGTTCGACGGCCAGCCGGACAGCCTCGCCCTGGGCGACGACCAGACCGGCGTCTCTTCCGACGACGAGGACGGCCTCTCGTTCGCGACGGGGCTGCACCAGGGCCAGACGGCCTCCGTCAACGTGACCGTCACGGACCAGCGCACACCGCCGCCCTCCCAGCTCTACCTGCAAGGCTGGATCGACTGGAACCGAGATGGGGACTTCGCCGATGCAGACGAGCAGGTCTTCCAGGACGAGCCGGTCATGGACGGTTCGGTCACGCTCGACTTCCCCGTTCCGGCTGCCGCCGCTTCAGGACGCACGTACGCGCGCTTCCGGCTCAGTGAGGAGCAGGGGCTCTCGTTCGCGGACTCCACGCTCTTCCCGATCCCCGGCGGCGAGGTGGAAGACTACGTGGTCGAGGTGGGCGACGCCAGCACCGACGCCGGGCATCCTTCCGCCGACGTGCCGGACGCCTTCGCGCTGCATCAGAACTACCCCAACCCCTTCAATCCGCGCACGACCATCACCTTCGAGGTGAGCGAGCAGGCACACGTCGTGCTGAGCGTCTGGGACGCGCTCGGACAGAAGGTGAAGACGCTCGTGGATGCGCCTCGTGCACCGGGACGCCACACGGTCGAATTTCAGGCTGATGCCTTACCGTCCGGCGTCTACTTCTACCGGGTCGAGGCCGGCTCCTTCCAGGCGACCAAACGCATGGTGCTGATGAAGTGATCTGCCGCACCATCGGCCTCCATAACCGCGACGACGCCCCGATGCCGCACGCCGGCCGGGGCGTCGTCGTTTGTGCTGGTACCGGATGACAGGTGCTTATGCCATTCTCGGTCGACGAAGTCCGCCCGGGCGGCACGTTCGGCAGGCTGCGGCGTATGGTGCAGTGTCGCGCCTGATGCTCACCTGCCGGATGTTCCCATGTCCAAGTTTCTTCGCGCCCTGCTGCTCTCCGCCGCGGCCACCGGCGTCGCCGCCATCGTCATGAAGACGGTCCTGCCGTCGGAGCCGCGCCCCGCCTCGCCCGCACCTCCTCCGCCCGCCGACCCCGACGCGCTGACGCCGGAGGAAGAGCAGATGCTCGTCGACGAGCTGGCCGCACAGGTGTGATCGCTCCGGGGCACTATGCCCTCCCTACGCAACCTCCGGGAGCCCGCTTCGTAGTCTGAAAATTGCGCGACCGGCTCGATGGTGCCGCCCGGATGCCGGCCGCACGCCCCTCCCGTCTCCCTTCCCATTCAGTCTCTGTTTTCCATGCGATATCGACGACTATCCACGTTCCTGCTGGCCGTGCTGGCCCTCGCGCTGGTGCTCCCGGCGCAGGCTCAGGACGCCACGACGCCCGTGCCGGAGATCGCGTACGAGCAGTTCGTGCTCGACAACGGCCTCACCCTCATCGTCCATGAAGACCGCAAGGCGCCCATCGTGGCCGTGAACCTGTGGTACCACGTCGGCTCCAAGAACGAGCCGGACGGGCGCAGCGGCTTCGCCCACCTGTTCGAGCACCTGATGTTCAACGGGTCGGAGCACTTCGACGACGACTATTTCCAGGCGATGGAGCGGATCGGCGCGACCGACCTGAACGGCACCACCAACCGCGACCGCACCAACTACTTCCAGAACGTGCCCACCAGCGCCCTCGACGCCGCCCTCTGGATGGAGAGCGATCGCATGGGCCACCTGCTCGGCGCGGTGGACCAGGCCAAGCTGGACGAGCAGCGCGGCGTGGTGCAGAACGAGAAGCGCCAGGGCGAGAACCAGCCCTACGGCCAGGTCTGGAACCTGATCACCTACGCCACCTACCCGGACGACCATCCCTATGGCCACACGGTCATCGGCTCGATGGAAGACCTGAACGCCGCCGAGCTGGAGGACGTGCAGGACTGGTTCAAGACGTACTATGGGCCGAGCAACGCCGTCGTCGTCATCGCGGGCGACATCGACCCGCAGACGGCGCGGGAGAAGGCGGAGAAATACTTCGGCGACATCCCGCCGGGCCCGCCCATCGACAAGTTCAAGGCGTGGCCGAACAAGCTGGAAGGCGAGCAGCGGCAGGTCCTCGAAGACCGCGTCCCGCAGGCCCGCGTCTACAAGGTGTGGAACGTGCCCGAGGCGTTCTCGACCGAGCTGCACCACCTGGAGCTGGCCGCGGACGTGCTGACCGACGGCAAGACGTCGCGCCTCTACAAGCGCCTCGTCTACGAAGATCAGATCGCCACGGACGTCGTCTCGTTCGTGCGCACCGGCGAGATCGGCAGCCAGTTCGTCGTCTGGGCCACCGCCCGCCCCGGGCAGGACCTGACCGAGGTGGAGCAGGCCCTCGACGAAGAAATGAACCGCTTCCTCGCCGAGGGCCCGACGGCCGAGGAGCTGAAGCGCGTCAAGACGCAGCAGAAGGCCCAGTTCGTGCGCGGCATCGAGCGCATCGGCGGCTTCGGCGGCAAGAGCGACATCCTGGCCCAGAGCATGGTCTACGGCGGCAGCCCGGACGCCTACATGAAGCAGTTCGTCGACTACGAGCAGGCCACGCCCGCGACGGTGCAGCAGACCGCGCAGGACTGGCTCTCGGACGGCGTCTACGTGCTGGAGGTGCATCCCTTCCCCGAGTTCCAGGCGCAGGAGTCCACGGTGGACCGCACGGCGGGCCTCCCGGAGACGGGCACGCCGCCCGACGCGGACTTCCCCGCGATTCAGCGCGCCACGCTGGACAACGGCATGGAGGTCGTCCTCGCTGAGCGCCACGCCACGCCGACCGTCGACATGACGCTTCTGATCGACGCGGGCTATGCGTCGGACGCGGACGCCATCCCGGGCCGCGCCAACCTCGCCATGAACATGCTGGACGAGGGCACCGAGAGCCGCGACGCGCTGGCCATCAGCGAAGAGCTCGACATGCTGGGCGCCACGTTGGGCAGCGGCTCCAACCTGGACCTGTCGGTCGTCTCGATGACGGCGCTGACGGAGAACCTGGCCGCCTCGCTCGACCTCTACGCCGACGTGATCCTCAACCCGGCCTTCCCGGACGACGAGCTGGAGCGCCTGCGCAAGCAGCAGCTGGCCGCCATCCAGCGGGAGAAGGCGTCGCCGTTCCAGATGGCGCTGCGCGTCTTCCCCGAGCTGCTCTACGGCGAGGGCCACGCCTACAGCCTGCCCTTCACCGGGTCGGGCACGGAAGAATCCGTCAGCCGCCTCACGCGCGAGGACCTGGCCGCCTTCCATCAGACGTGGTTCAAACCCAACAACGCGACGCTCGTCGTCGTGGGCGACGTGACCATGGACGACCTCGTGCCGCTGCTGGAGGACACGTTCGGCGGCTGGGACACGGGCAGCGTGCCGGAGAAGAACGTGGCCGAGGTGGCGCACAACCCGTCGCAGCAGGTCTACCTGATGAACCGGCCCGGCGCGCAGCAGTCCATCATCTTCGCCGGGCACGTGGCGCCGCCGACCAACAACCCGAACGAGATCGCCATCGAGACGATGAACACGATCCTGGGCGGGAGCTTCACCTCGCGCATCAACATGAACCTGCGCGAGGACAAGGGCTGGTCGTACGGCGCGCGCAGCCTCCTGGTCGACGCCCGCGGCCAGCGGCCTTTCCTCGTCTACGCCCCGGTCCAGACGGACAAGACGGCCGAGTCGATCCAGGAGATCAGCGCGGAGTTGCAGGGCATCCTGAGCGGTGAGCCGGTGACGGCGGCCGAGCTGGAGAAGGCGAAGAAGAATCAGACGCTCTCGCTGGCCGGTCGCTGGGAGACCAACGGCGCCGTGGGCAGCTCCATCAACCAGATGGTGCGCTTCGACCTGCCGGAAGACTACTTCGACACGTACGCCGAGGCCGTCCGCAGCCTCTCGGTGGATCAGGTCGAGGCCGCCGCCGAGACGGTCGTTCACCCGGATCGGCTCGTGTGGGTCGTCGTGGGCGACCGCGAGGTCATCGAGCCGTCCATCCGTGAGCTGGGCATCAGCGACATCACGCTGATCGACGGCGACGGCAACGTCATCGAGGAGACGCTCGGCGCGAACTAGCGTCCTGCCCTTCCCCTCGCATCAGCCTCAGAGCCCGCGTCGGAGCAGATCCGGCGTGGGCTCTGCTGCGTCTGGGGGAATCGGCGTCTGGACGTAAATACCGTTTTCGCCTGGCGACGTCCGTATAGCCGAGGACGTACGGCGTAACACGTGATGCGTAAAGAGGTGCCCTCGACGCTGAATGGGGCCCGATCGGGGAGACGTGGCAACGATTACGCATTACGACGTACGGAGTACACGGTCCGGCTCTCCTGACAGGACCAGACGGCATCAGTATAAGCGCGCAGAAAACACCCGCACGCCCACACCCCCATACTCAGAACGCCCCGGACGCTGCGCCGTTAGAGCCTGCGTCGACTCCAC